>CAZWCL010000089.1:0-10013 GCA_964632265.1 uncultured Hyphomicrobiaceae bacterium
CCCCGGCCTCGGCGCACTCACCGTCGAGGCGATCAACGGCAATGACTTCTCAACTCTGCGCACCATGGTCTATATCGGCGCCTTGCTGTTTATCCTCGGCCAGATCCTCACCGACATCAGTTACACCATCGCCGACCCGCGTATCCGCCTCGAATAAAAAGGGCCCGCCTGACCCAGTGCATATCGCCCAGAACATTATCGTCCTCGCGCTGGTCGCCGGCGCGGTCTGGCTCACCTTCGCAGTCCGGTGCAACCGCATGTGGTCGGCGACGGCTGGCGAACTATGGCGGCGGCGGCCGGTATCGATCGTTGTCCTCGCAGTTTTCGTTTGTATCGCGTTGGCAGATTCTATCTCGTGGATCAGCGCATCCGAGCGCACCGGCGACCAGGTTGCAGCGTCGAAACCGCGAACGATCATCGATCGCGTCTTCCAGCCTGAGACGTTCCGCGAAACCAGCTATTCCGCGCCCCTCGCCGTTCAGGGCTTCTACGACAAGACCCCGCTCACCTATCCGGGCAAGCACCTCCTCGGCACCGATCTTCTCGGCAACGATGTCCTTTACCGAACGATGAAAGGCATCCGCGTTGCGCTACTGATCGGCGGCTTCACGAGCCTGATCGTCATCCCGATCGCTCTCTTGTTTGGCGTCTCGGCGGGCTTCTTCGGCGGGCGTATCGACGACGTCGTCTTCTTCGTCATGACGGTGCTCGCCTCGGTTCCGTCACTGCTTCTCCTCATCGCCCTGATCATGGTGCTTGGAAACGGCACATTGCAGGTCTGTGTCGCACTCGGTGTCACTGGTTGGGTGTCGTTTTGCCGGATGACTCGGGGCGAGACCCTCAAGATCCGCGAGGCCGATTACGTGCAGGCGGCGCGCGCGCTTGGCGTGTCGGACCGGCGCATCATCCTCGACCACATCGTTCCAAACCTCATCCACCTTATCGTCATCACCTTCGCCCTGTTGTTTACCGCACTGGTTCTTTCCGAGACGATCCTGTCGTATCTCGGCGTCGGCGTTGACGGCAGTTGGGGCCAGATGATCGATCAGGCGCGCAACGAACTTTCCCGCGCACCCATCATTTGGTGGAACATCACCGGTGCATCGGTCGCGCTTTTCACCCTTGTGCTTGCCGTCAATCTGATTGCCGACGCGCTGCGCGACATCACTGATCCGCGCACACGGCGGGAGGCGGGATGAACCAGCCATCCACGAGGAAGCCGCTCATCGAGATCCAGGGCCTCGGTGTCGAAGTCGGCGAACCGGGCCGGCAGGTGGCGATTGTCGAAGATGTGTCATTTGCCATTGCACCGGGTGAAGTCATGGCGCTCGTTGGCGAATCGGGCTGCGGCAAATCGATGACTGCGCTTGCCATCATGCGGCTCGTGCCGCGTCCGCTTAGGATATCGCAAGGCACGCGCGTTGTGTTCGACGGCGAGAACCTGCTCGAACTTTCGGTACCAGAGATGCGCGACCGCCGCGGCGAGGCGATATCGATGATATTTCAAGACCCGATGACCTCGCTCAATCCGGTGATCACGGTCGGCGAACAGGTCGCCGAAGCGGTCCGTCTGCACGAGGCGGGCGTCTCGGAAGCCGACGTCAGAAAGCGGGTGGTCGACCTCTTTGGACGCACCGGTATCCCGGAACCCGAACGCCGCTTTGCGACCTATCCACACCAGTTGTCAGGCGGCCTCAAGCAGCGGGTGATGATCGCGATGGCGTTGATCTTGCGCCCCCGGCTTCTCATCGCCGATGAGCCGACAACGGCACTCGACGTCACGGTGCAGGCCCAGATCATCGCGCTGCTGCGCGAACTTCAGACTGACTTCAATACCGCGATCTTGCTCATCACGCATGATCTTGGTGTCGTCAACGAACTCGCAGACCGTGTTGCCGTCATGTATGCCGGCCGCATCGTCGAGCAGGCGCCACGCGTCGAATTGCTGACGAACCCGTCGCATCCCTATACGCAAGGGCTCCTGGGCGCGATCCCGCAGGCCGGCGGTCGCGGTGAGGCATTGGCCGAGATCGCCGGCGTTGTGCCGGCACCGGGCGAAGGCCCGATAGGTTGCCGCTTCGCAACACGCTGCCCGATAAGCTTCGAACCCTGCGATGACATTCGCCCCGAGACGACGGAGATCCGCCCGGGCCATGACTTATGGTGCCACGCGCGCGCCCGCGAGGTGGCCCGATGATTACGGCGAATGACAAGCCCGCCGATCCGGCTGAGCCACTGCTCGATGTCGACGGGCTGCGCATGTGGTTTCCAATTCGAGCCGGCATTCTGCGCAAGGTGAAGGGCCACGTTCGCGCCGTCGACGGTGTCGACCTCGTAATCAAAGCCGGCGAAACGTTGGCGCTCGTTGGAGAATCGGGTTGCGGCAAGACGACCGTTGGCCGCGCTATCCTTCGGTTGATCGATCCCCAGGGCGGCGAGGTGCGCTACCACGGGCGCGATATCCTACAACTGACGCGCGCGGAGTTTCATCCTCTTCGCCAGGAAATGCAGATCATCATGCAGGACCCGGCCGCCGCACTCGATCCGCGCATGACCGTGCGCCAGTCGGTCGGCGAGGGATTGCGCTCGTTCGGATTGGTGGCGAACGCTGAAGGGGAGCGCGAACGGGTTGCGGAACTGATGGAACTCGTCAGTCTCGATCCCGATACAATGGACCGCTACCCGCATGAGTTTTCAGGCGGCCAGCGCCAGCGCATCTGCATCGCACGCGCGCTCGCTGTCGACCCGAAACTCATCATCTGCGACGAAGCGGTTTCCGCCCTCGACGTCTCCATCCAGGCCCAGATCCTCAACCTGTTGGCCCGCCTGCAGCGAGAACGCGGCATTGCCTACCTGTTCATTACCCACGATCTTTCGGTTGTGCGCTATTTTGCGGCAAGAGTAGCTGTAATGTATCTCGGCCGCATTGTGGAAGACGGCCCGGCGGAGCGGATTTTTGAAGCGTCGGCACACCCCTATACCCGCGCGCTGCTGGCGTCTGTACCGTCGTTCGATCCGTTGAACCGTGGCGTCGAGGCCCAGGCCCTTGGCGATGTGCCCTCGCCGAGCGACCCGCCCCCTGGCTGCCACTATCATCCGCGCTGTCCGCATGCGATGCGCATCTGCTCACAGGAAGTGCCACCCCGCGTCGACCAGCCAGGCGGCGGTGCGAGCCTGTGCTGGCTCCACACCGATGTCGTACCGCCAGGCCGGGCCGACAAGGCCCATCAGCAGCGCTGATCGCAACCGAACAGCCGGCGTGAGCGCCACGGTGCGGGCAGCGGTGAGGTCTCCGGAAGAGAGGCGAAGGGAGCAACGCGACCCGGCGCCAAGCGCCGCCCCCGCGGAGCCGGCCGGTTGCAGCATGCAACCGAACAGCCGGCGTGAGCGCAAAAACTTCTAAACACTTACATTCGATGTAATTTCGCGCAGCTTTCCCCCGCTTTCGGCGACGCGGCGCAGAAGATCGGACGGCCGCCAACGGTCGCCGTAGCGCTGATGCCAGGCGGCGATCTGGTTATAGATATTTTCAGCACCGATCGTGTCGCCCCAGTACATCGGGCCGCCCTTGTAGCGTGGAAAACCGAAGCCGTTGAGCCACATCACATCGACGTCGCTCGCGCGTACAGCCTTGTCTTCATCGAGGATCTTGCAGATTTCGTTGATCGACGAGAACAGCAGCCGGTGCAGAAGTTCCTCATCCGTCATCTCGCGCCGTTCGAAGCCATGCTCGGCGGCGACAACGGCGATGATCTCATCGACGGCCGGGTCGGGATGGGGTGTCCGGTCGCCGGCCTCATAGCGATACCAGCCGGCACCGGTCTTCTGGCCAAGCCGGCCCGCTTCGACAAGCGCGTCGGTTATCGGCAGGCCGCGGTAATCGGGATCGGCAGCCGCTCGCCGCTTTCGCGTGTCGTAGCTGACATCCAGCCCGGACATATCATTGACCGCGAACGGGCCGACCGGATAGCCGAAAGCGACCATGACGCGGTCGACCTGTTCGGGCTTGGCCCCTTCCTCGATCAGCAGGCCTTGCTCGAGATTGAACGGAATGCGGCTGCGGTTGGCAACGAAGCCGTCGCAGTTTCCCGCATAGCCGCTAACCTTGCCGATGTCGCGCCCAAGCTTCATCGCGGCAGCGAGGGTCTCGCGCGATGTCTTTTCGCCTTCGACGACTTCGAAAAGCCGCATAACATTCGCCGGCACGAAATAGTGCGTACCCGCCACGGCTTCAGGACGCTTGGTCACCGCAGCAATCTCGTCGATGTCGAGCGCGGAGGTGTTCGTGAACAACAAGGCGCCCGCCTTCATGACGTCGTCGAGCTGTTCGAATACTTGCTTTTTGACCGCCATCCGTTCGAACACCGCTTCGACCACGGCGTCGCATTCTCCAATGTCAGCCATTTCGGAGACGGGCTCGATGAGACCGAACCGCGCGTCCATCTCTTCCTGGGTAAGCGACCCGCGCTTGACGCTGGTCTCGTAGTTGGCGCGAATACGCGCGAGGCCTTTTTCAAGGACATCCGGCGAGGCATCGAGAAGTTTGACCGGCAGGCCCGCATCCGCAAAGCTCATGGCTATGCCGCCACCCATCGTTCCAGCACCGACGACAGCGATGGATGCGATCTCTGGTGTCTCGATTTTCTTGGGCATGCCCGGAATGCGAGCGATCTCGCGCTCGGCGAAGAACGCATACCGCATCGCGGCCGCTTCATCGGAATGTTCAAGCTCCGCGAACAATTCCTTTTCGATGGCGACGCCCTCATCGAACGGCTTCGCAACAGCGGCCTCGATGGCTTTGAAAGCGTTCTCGACCGCCGGCTGACCCCGCGTTTTGCGGGCGACCTTCTGGCGTTTGGCGGCGAACATCTCAGGCGTCGCCTGGCTCAGCCGCTCATTGCGATCGCGCACGCGGGGCAATGGCCGGACGTCGGCAATTTTCTTGGCAAAAGCAATCGCCTCCGCGCGCAGATCGTCTCCCGGTACAATTTCATCGATTATACCGAGGTCCTTCGCTTCAGGCGCGGGAACGTGACGGCCGGACAGAATGAGATCGAGCGCTTTATCCGGGCCGATGAGACGTGGCAGGCGCTGTGTGCCGCCGCCCCCCGGAATTACGCCGATCAGAACCTCTGGCAGGCCCACCTTCGCAGTCGGAACGGCAACGCGGTAGTGGCAGGCGAGCGCGTTTTCGAGCCCGCCACCTAGTGCATAGCCGTGGATGGCGGCGACGATCGGTTTAGGGCATGGATCGAGAACATCATAAGTCCGCTTCTTCGGCCGCGGCCGGTCTTTACCGAAGCCGCGAATGTCGGCGCCCGCGATGAATGTGCGCCCGGCACCGATCATCACGAAGGCCTTGACCTGATCGTCGGCCTCGCCCTGCTCCAACGCCGCGATAATACCTTCACTAACACCGGGACCGAGTGCGTTGACGGGCGGATAGTCGATCGTGATGACGCCGATGCCATCCTCGACATCGAAGTGAACGACGCGCTTGTCTTCGCCGTTGGGGCTGTCTGACATGTTTTGAGTACTCCATCCTTTGGGGGCGCGGCTCGAGTGCGCGGCGGCACATGATTGATGGAGAGATTAGCCGCGCAAGGAGGTCGACGCGCCCATCACGGGCCTGTCAGGCAAAGTTATCAGCTTATCGATCGGCGCGGCATACACAGCCCCGGCGGAGGCGGTGCCGTGGCAGCGCCCGAAATCTCTTGGATGCATGCCTGAGATGGGGCCTGAGATGGGGCCTGAGATGAGACCTGAGAGGCGTGCCAAACGACTAGCGCCGCGGATTATAACCGTGCTTCTGGCGCCATTCGGTGAGGTAATAGGCGAGACCGTCATCGATCTCATCAGGTAGTACGATCTTCACCGAGACGAATTGGTCGCCGGTCTTGCCGCTCGATGCATCTTTGATGCCCTTGCCCCTTAGCCGGAACGTCTGCCCTGAACTGGTACCCTTGGGGATCGTCAGATTAACCGAACCACTGATCGTTGGCACCTCGACCTTGGCACCGAGCACGGCCTCATCGATAGAGATCGGAAGTTCGATCCGGACGTCGTTGCCATCTCGCTCGAAATCCTTGTGCGTTCCGACCTTGATTTCAACGAGCGCATCTCCGGGGGGGCCACCGTTTACGCCTGGTTTGCCTTTGCCTTTGAGACGCAGCACGCGGCCATCACTAACGCCCTCCGGGACGTTGAGATCGAGCGTCGTACCGCCCGGCATGCTGACGCGCTTGCGCGTCCCTGTTGCAGCCTCGAGAAATGTGACATCCAGAGTGTAGCGAATATCCTGCCCGCGCATCGGCCCCGCCTGAAACGGCCCCCCGGGGCCGCCCCTCGGGCCCGCGCGCCCGCCGAAAAGATCGGAGAAGATGTCGCCGAAGCCGAGATCGTCGGCGGGCCCCTGGCCGCCACCCGGCGCGCCGCGCGTTTGATAGCTGTAGTAGCCCCCGCCCGGCCCTGCACCATATCCCGCGCCGGCACCGGCAAATCCGTGCCGCGTTTCGCCATTGGCATCGATTTCGCCGGCATCGAACTGGCGTCGCTTTTCCGGATCGCCAAGGATGTCGTAGGCTTGACTGACCTGTTTGAAGCGCTCGGCCGCCGCCGCATCATTCGGATTTACGTCCGGATGAAGTTTCTTGGCGAGTGTGCGGAAAGCACGCTGAATATCTTTGTCCGAAGCGCCACGTTCGACGCCCAGAACAGTGTAAGGATCA
Organism: uncultured Hyphomicrobiaceae bacterium; assembly: GCA_964632265.1. Lineage (GTDB taxonomy): Bacteria > Pseudomonadota > Alphaproteobacteria > Rhizobiales > Hyphomicrobiaceae > CAJQQK01. The sequence continues at coordinate 6,729 of CAZWCL010000089.1, forward strand.
CTAGCCATTTGGTGTGTCCAGCCAACAGCGGCGCGTTGACAACGCGCCGATCAAATTCCAAGCGACCTCTGATATGGTCACAACCTTGACCGAATACCACATTTGCGCACGTCAAAAAGTGACGATTACGTGTCCACCATAACTTCCCCATCGAGATCCAGCAATTTTGCGAGGCCGTTCAGGCGTCGGCGCAACCGTTCGCCGTCGAGCGCAGCATGCTGTTGCGGCAGACTGAGCTGCAGCTTGCCGCGAACGATGGCAAGTTCGGTTTCGTCGATGACGCCGGGCATACCTGCAGAGAGCATATGGGCCGTCCTGACGGCGCCGGCCACGATCCGTGCCCGGGCGAGGAGCCGTGCACCAATCATATTGCTGTAGGGCGCCGGCACCTCGTTGTTCAATCCCGAATGACGTAGAAAAATTGACATCGCAAGAAACATCCGCCCGGGATGGTCGGTACTGACGAGGACGGAATTGAGCACGGTATCGAGACTTTGCGTGGCGCGGTAATCAGGATGGGCCCGCCAGCCAATATCCGAGATAAGGCATGCCGCTTGTTGCAGGCGAGTTTGTTGCGCGGTCTCATCGACACCGTTCTTGCCGAAAAGGGGATCGGTCCACGCTTTTAGTTCCTTGGCATGGACAATCGAGCGTGAGCGGCGGGCGGCAAGATCGGCACAAGCTTCGATCAGCGGGTCCTTGCGTTGTTCATTGGGCGAAAGCAGGCTGTAGACAAGCCCTTCACGAATACCGGAAGCGGAAAACGAAATGCGCCCCGGCTTGGCCCGCTCCATCAATTTGCGTACGACCAGAGCACCGTAGGGCAAGAGCTCGCGCCGGGATTTCGAGACGAATTCGGACCCTTCATAGCCCCCGTCCCGGTTAGCGGCTTTGACGATCCGCTGGCAAAAACGGTTGAAATCATCCGCATCGATCTCGTAGGCGTGCATGACGCGCAGCGGATAGTCGTTGAGCCGCATGTGGAGCTTGGCGATCGAGCGCCATGTGCCGCCGACCGGATAGAGGGTGCGTCCGGCGCCACCCTTGATCCAACTGACACCGCCAAGCTCTTTGTCGACAATCGCCTCGGCCCGGCGCAGATCGCTGCCGGATTGGCTGGCGAGCCGCAGCCCGCCGATCGGCAGCGTAATGGCGTTCTTCTGCTGCTCCTCCGCGATATCGACGAGTTCAAGGCTGCCGCCGCCAAGATCACCCGCAATGCCGTCCGGCGCCACGAAGCCCATGGCGATGCCGGCACCGGCAAGCTGGGCCTCGCGTTCGCCCGACAGGATTTCGACGCTCTGCTGAATTGCCGTCTCCGCGAGCTTGATGAATTTGTCGCCATTGGAGGCTTCGCGCACGGCGGCCGTCGCGATGACGCAGACATGGTGCGCACCGAGCGTCCGCGCGATGGCGCGAAACCGCGTCAGTGCTTTGACGGCGCGTTCGACGGCCCCGTCCGGCAGGCGGCCATTTACGGCGAGCGTACTGCCCAGTCCGCACTGAATTTTCTCGTTGAAAAGCGGTGTTGGCGCCCGGATAGCCCCCTCATAGACCACCAGCCTGACCGAGTTCGAACCGATATCGACCACCGCGATCGGTACAGCGTCCATCGATCGACGCTGGCTTCGGGAAAAAAACATATGGCTCAGTCCACACTCGTCGGCAGCACCGGCTGCATTGCCGTCGTCAGGTCAGGAACCGACCATGTAACAGCCGTCGTCCCGGAGTGTTCATGGCTTTACCGCAATTCGGACGTGAGGCGGAAGACCTGCCGGATGCGTTTCGCACGTCTTGGCAAATTACCAAAGGACCGATTGCCGCGCGAAATGCGCCCGCACCTTCTTATGTGGGACGCCAGGCTCTCGAAGGACACCGGGCTCTAACAGCCTGCTAAGGCTTTGCCGGCTTGTGCGTCTTGAGAGCGCGGCCCCGGCCTGACAGTGATGGGTTCGTCATGAAATACTTGTGGACGTTGAAGCGCTCTTCGTTGGGTTGCGGTGTGATTCGTTCGGACGAGCCGTCGGAGAGGCCACGCCAGCTTTGCTCGTTATCTTTGAGATTAGCCGCCATGATCTGATCTAGCACCTGCGCGTGAACCGTTGGGTTCTTTAGGGGCACCATCACTTCGACCCGTCGGTCGAGATTACGCTCCATCATGTCCGCCGAGCTAATGTAGACGGCCGCCTCACGCGACGGAAGTTCGGCGCCCTGCCCGAAGCAATAGATCCGCGAGTGCTCTAGAAACCGCCCGATGACGCTGCGTACGCGGATATTTTCGGACAGGCCCGATACTCCCGGACGCAGGCAGCAGATACCACGCACGATTAGATCGATATGAACCCCGGCGGCGCTGGCCTCGTAGAGTTTGTCGATAATACTTTTGTCGACGATCGAGTTGAGTTTCCACCAGATCTGGGCAGGCCGTCCGGCGCGGGCATGCACGATTTCCGCATCGATGTGCTCGACGATACGCTGACGAATACCATCCGGGCTGGCCGCGATTTCTCTGAGCCCCTCCGGCCGGCCGTAGCCCGTCACATAGTTGAAGATCCGCATGACGTCGTAACCGATTGTCGGATCGTCGGTGAAGTACGACAGGTCCGTATAGATCCGCGCGGTCTGCGGATGATAGTTGCCCGTTCCGATATGGCAGTAAGTCCCCATCGCATCGCCCTCGCGGCGCACGATCAGGCCGAGTTTGGCGTGCGTCTTGAGCTGCTGGAAGCCGAACACGACATGAACGCCGGCTTTTTCCATCTCGCGTGCCAGCAAGATATTGGTGGTTTCATCGAAGCGCGCCTTGAGTTCGATAACGGCGGTAACGGACTTGCCCTGTTCCGCCGCCTCTTTCAGCGCCTCGACGATCGGACTGTTCTCAGCCGACGTCCGATAGAGCGTCCATTTGATGGCAAGCACATTGGGGTCGGTCACGGCCTGGCGTAGATAGCGCAGCACCACCTCGAACGACTCGTAGGGGTGGTGGACAATAAAATCCTTGGCACGAATCGTCGCGAACACGTCGCCGTTGTGGTCTTCGACCCGTTCGGGCGTGCGCGGTGTGAAGCTTTCGAAGAGATGCTCGGGCAGATCGTCGACGATCATGCGCGAGAGGTCCGAGAGGCCCAACAAGCCGTCCTGGACGTAGACGAGTTCTTCACTGACCTCGAGTTCCTTGACAACATAACGCCGCAGCGCCTCCGGCATCTTTGCTTCGATCTCGAGCCGGATGACATTGCCACGCCGGCGCCGCCGCAGCAGCGCTTCATAGGCGGTCGTCAGATC
>CAZWCL010000090.1:0-9933 GCA_964632265.1 uncultured Hyphomicrobiaceae bacterium
GTTGCGCCGCGCCAGTATGCGCCAACCCGCCTGATCGGCAATCAATGCTCGGTGGTAACGCAGATAATATTGCGCCCACTCGGCGCGTTGCGAATACTTGAGGCGGGATAGTGCGAGTTTCGTCCTGCCGCGGCGACGCGCGATCCAGGCGCGGGCCAAGGCACTCGTCAGCTCGCCGATCGGTCCGGCAGCCGCCCGCCGAAAATGCGAGTCGGCCGTCTTGAAATGGCCGTTCTTGTAGGCGCCGAGCCCCAGCCATGTACGCGCGAGACGGTGCCTGGGCTCGAACTTTACCAGCTGGCGGGCGAGGTCGATCGCGCGCTCGGAATGGCCCTCGCTGGCTTCAACCAGAAATGCGCGCTCAAGGATGCGCGGATTGTTCGGCGCGCGCTCCAGGGCATGGCGATAGTACTGTACGGCCGATCTCAGATCGTTGTCGCCGCGCGCGATGCGCCCGGCGATATAGCTGCCGAGCGGCGAGACCAGACGTTCCGTGTACGGGACCTGCGCCGAAACCGTCGGCACAGAGCTGCAAAGCGCTATGATTGCCGTGCAGGTCGCCACACCAACGCCAGACGCTCCAAGGCACGGGCTGCGTATCAACCGAATCGATCCGGAAAGGACAGTCTTCATGAGACCTCACAAAGCACCCTGAAAGGTGGCGCTCTTCGTTGGGCAACTGCCAGGGTATGAATGTTACACGAGATCCAAGGCACGGAAAACGCTAACGGAATCATCGTAGCAACAACTGGGGCAGTTTGACGACGTACAAGCCAGCGATCATAACTTTCGCTCGACTGTGTGGTTCGTTGAAAACAGATGATTTATTTTAACGGCTCCAACGGCACGAGCCAATATACAGCGCGTCATTTTGCCAGCAATGAACAATATTAATTCGTCCAACGCCTTATACCGGATCGGCTAACGTCCCTTGGCGCCGGACAGCGCCTGCGTCGAAGGGCTGCACGCCACGCTCCGACAGAGCAAGCCCCGGCGTTTCGTGGCGATCCCCGGCGATCCGTTGCGTTGCGGCTACAGCCTGCGGGCGCCGGCGAGCGATGGCCGCGACAAGCGGTTTGGACTCTTCACTTTTGGAATAAGGTGGCGATGGGGCCGACGGGTTCGCGGGCAATTCAGTCTTCGCGATCGGCTCCGTCCGGGGGGACACCGATGGCACGGCAGCAGCAACGCACGGTCCGAGAGCAGGTCTCTCGCGCCACAGACTATCTGTTCGGGCGAAATACCCTGATCGGCGCCGCTTCACTCATGCTGCTCGCCATCTCCGGCTATGCGACCTGGTCGGGAATGAGCGACTTCATCGTCGGCGTTTCGTCGGCGGGCAATCGTGGCCGCGAACTCGTCGGCGGGCTCTCGGTGACGAACGAAGTGCTCGTCATCGCCATCGTCGTCACGCTCACGTTCCTGATGTGGCTGGCCCTGCGTGAAACCTTCGGGCGAGCCCGATACTGGCGCGAGCGCATCGTCACCTTAGTGCTTTACGCTTTCCTGGCGCTTTGGTCCGTTGGCTTTGGCTACGGCTTCTGGTGGAGTCTCATCGCAGGTGAGGAGGCAACACGGACCAGCCTCGCCAACCTCCGGGAAGACGCGCGTGACGCAAGCGCGGTCATTGCTGCCCGTCTCGATGCGGTAAAGCTGCAACTGGACAGCGTGGTATCGTGGTCGGACAGCCAGATGGCAAGAGAAGAGGCGAGCGGGGGAAGCTGCGGTGTGTCATCCGGTGCTGGCCGCGGTCCGCTCTACAGTGCGCGGGCAAGCGTCCGCGACTCGGTCGCCTCGCTCCGCGATAATATCGCCCAGTCGTGGATCGCCCCTGTGCAGGCCGATATCAAGGTCCTGAAGGAGGCGGCGTCGCGTCTCGAAGGTGAGACCGTCGAAGACCGCCGCCGGCTGTTCGAGACGATTGCAGCCAATATTCGCGCGAAAGCGCGCAGTATCGCAGCCCGCAGCAACACGATCGGCCAAGCGACAGCCGGCGAGATGCGCGCACTCGCCGATACCTTGTCGCAACGGCCGGGAAGTCAACGCTTCACCTGCCATGATCCAACCCTGGCTCAACGGCTGAGCGAAGCGGCTGATCAGGCCGACAAACCGGCTGTCCTCGAGCTGCGCCAGGCCGCCTTCAACGAAGGCCCCGCCGGCGTTGCAAACGCCGTCAAGAACATGTGGTCCAAGATTGCCGAGTATGCCTCGTTTGGTCTCGGCGACAGCGCAACCGCGACACTCAAACCGGTCACTTTTTCCGGGCGCGATCTGATCGCTTTCCTCGCCACCCTCGGGGTCGATCTGGGACTTCTCGTCCTCACCGTACTCAATCCCCCGAAGACGCCGCCGCGGCGTCACCATCTCACGCCGGTCGAGATCCGCCACATGCAGCGCGCGATTCGCACGGCCATTTCGTCAGCCGACGATGAGGACCCCGTTGTCAGTCTCGAATGGGTCCGGCGCCACGTCATCCATCATATCGGCAACTACGGTCTCAGAGCGCAGCTTCTGTCCAACGATCTCACCGACAGAGTCGATTCAGCCAATACCGCGTCCTTCATGATCATCCCCAACCTCGGCTCCGTGCCGCCAGCCGGGGCGTCATCGGACGGCGGCGGCGAGGGGCGGCGCGAGGAGCGCCGTGCTCTCGCGCTCAATCAGGCCGCCGGTATTCTCAATGATGCAGGGCTCGTCCGGGCGCTTAGCAATCGCGAACTCGACGCCGCACACAAAGAAGCCAAAGCGACGGGGCGGACGCGCAAAGGTGCTCAGGAGGGTGACAACAAGGGCCTTCTCGACAAGGCGCACCGGACGCTCGAAATGGCCGGTTGGAGCCATGCCGCCAGCGATGATCCCGAAATCTTCCGCGTGGTCGACGCCGATGGCCTGTTGCCGCTCCTTCAGATCCTGCGCGATCGTCCGGCTATCGAGGAGGCGCCGGCGTCCGCCGACTAGCAGCCTGCTAGAGCGCAAATCTACCCTGCCGCCGCACGCAGCAGGGGGTCGTCATCGGGGAGCGGCGCGTGGAACTGGACGCCGCAGCAGCCCGCGAGCGACCACACGATGATGCCGCTCAGGAGGCGCCCGTCGCCAAGTTCGATGCCAACCGGCTCATTGGCGGTCACACCGATCACACCTTCGAGGCCGACGCCGCCGGCTGACAAATCGTCGATAACCGCCGACTGTACATGACCGGTCGTGTAGAGCGACGCCTTGATACGGACCGCAAAACGCTCATGGACGCGGCGATCTTCACTTGCTTGCGCCGGCTTTTGATCAACAATCTCAGCAACCGACATACGCAATCACCTCCTGGTTGTTTTATTCTAATGTACTTCTTATGGTTGTGTCGCGTTAACAAACGGTTGAACGGCATCTCCGGGCGGCGGCAACTGCTACTGTTCAGTTCGTCCGGATTGGCTACAGTGAGTGGATTGCCGCTCGAAACCGCCACCCCCTGTGAGTACGGAACGCCGTCATGCTCGATGAAAACCGCCACGTCTTCCCCCGCCACACCCGGATCGAACCGCCAATCGTCGTTGGGGGCGAGGGCTGCTATCTCATTGACCGTGACGGAAAACGCTATCTCGATGGCTCGGGCGGGGCGGCGGTGTCATGCCTCGGCCATGGCGATCCTGAGGTGACGGAAAAGATAAAGGCGCAACTCGACCGGATCGCATTTGCGCAGACAGCGTTCATGTCGAGTGAGCCGGCCGAAGCGCTCGCCGCCCTGCTCGCCGAGAAATCTCCCGGCCTCGATCGTGCTTTCTTCGTCTCCGGCGGTTCCGAAGCGGTCGAAGCTGCCATCAAGCTCGCGCGCCAATATGCGATCGAGGTTGGTAGACCATCGAAGCACCGCATCATCTCGCGGCGGCAGAGCTATCACGGCAGCACGCTCGGTGCCCTCGGTGCCGGCGGGAACGCGTGGCGGCGGGAACCCTATGCGCCACTGCTCGTCGAGGCATCGCATATTGCGCCGTGCTACCCCTACCGCGACCAGCGAGACGATGAGACGGCGGAGCAATACGGGCAGCGTACCGCCAACGAACTCGAGGCCGAGATCGAAAGGCTCGGGGCGGATAATGTCATGGCGTTCATCGCGGAACCCGTGGTTGGCGCGACCCTCGGCGCCGCGCCCGCCGTGCCCGGTTATTTCAAACGTATCCGCGAGATCTGCGATGCCAACGATGTGTTGCTGATACTCGATGAAATCATGTGTGGCATGGGGCGGACCGGCACGCTGTTTGCCTGCGAACAGGAAGGTGTTCAGCCGGATATCGTGACGATTGCCAAAGGCCTCGGCGGTGGCTACCAGCCGATCGGCGCGATGATGTGCACTAAGAACATCTATGATGCTATCGCCAACGGCTCAGGCTTTTTCCAGCACGGCCACACCTATCTCGGCCATCCGGTTGCCTGCGCGGCTGGCCTCGCCGTGCTCGAAGCGATCACCGGGCGCGGCCTCATTCAGCGGTCGGCTGAACAGGGGGGGCGCCTCGCGCAACTCCTGCACGCGCGCTTCGGACAGCATCCCCACGTCGGCGACATTCGCGGCCGCGGCCTCTTCATGGCGCTTGAATTGGTCGAAGACCGCGAGACCAAAGCGACGTTCGACCCGGCGCGTCAGGTTCACGCCCGGGTCAAGCAGACCGCCCTCGACAATGGCCTCATCTGCTACCCGATGGGCGGCACGATCGACGGGCGCCACGGCGACCACGTCCTGATCGCTCCGCCGTACATCATCGCGGATGACGAAATGGACGAGTTGGTCGACAAACTGGGGCGATCGATCGATGCAGTGGTTTCCGGGTGAATCGTAGGCCGCGAAGCGTCTTTCCGAGCCGTCAGGTCTGCGGCCGCAGCTTCTTCATTGCCGGCATGATCCGCCACAAGGCGATTTCATCTCTCACGGCTACTCGGCCCCACGGCCCCGCATGGCCGGCCTCCGAGGGGCGCCACAATGTGGCGGGTCGCGTGGGCTCCCTATGAGCGCTCCAGTCTAAACCTGAAACGCTCTAGCTACGTCAAGGTGAGCACGGGAGGCCATCCACACATGGGATATCACGCCAACCACCCAAGCCACCAAAGGCTGTTACCCCACCTGCACCTTCTCACCACCAGCCTTCGCCGACCGGTAGATCGCCTCGATCAGGGCGACGGCGCGGCGGCCCTCGGTGCCGTCTATCGTCGGTGAACGGCCGGCTTCGATGGCGGCTGCAATGTCTTCCAGATTGCGCTGGTGCCAAGTGAAGTCGATCGCCGAAGGGTCGGCGGCGCCGGCAGCAACGGTCGCAGGCGAGAAACCATAGTCGGCGCGCACCATGGCGTCATTGGCCGTTTCGTCGCGAAATTCCCAGACGCGAAACCTATCATCGGTCAACACGGCCGAGCCGCCATCGCCGCAGATATGGACCTCGGCGGGGTGTCCCGACGCCGACCAGCAGGCGGTCGAGGCCTGAATGGTGCCGATTGCACCATTGCCATACGTCACAAGAGCCGTCGCGGTATCCTCGACCTCGATGCCCTCGTGGGCAATGAGGCGCGTCTCGGCGCGCACGGTGTCGGCATCGCCCATCACATGAAGGAGCAGATCGAGTGTATGTATCGATTGGTTCATGAGCGCGCCGCCACCATCGAGCGCCCACGTGCCGCGCCAGGCGCCGCTGTCATAGTAACTTTGTGGCCGCCACCACTTTACGAAGGCATCGGCCAGGGCGATGCGCCCGAAACGGCCGGCGGTGACAGCATCGCGCAGAGACCGGGTCGCCGCATTGAAGCGGCGCGGAAAAATGCCGGCCAATGTAACCCCAGCCTCGGCGCACGCCCGGATCATCCGGTCGACGCGTTCGGTCGTCACTTCCAGCGGCTTTTCGCAAATGACGTGCTTGCCGGCGTTGGCGGCGGCCAGCGCCGGTTCCAAATGTGCGCCGCTCGGCGTGCAAATGATCACTGCGTCGAGGCCTGGATGCGCCAAAAACGCGTCGAGGTCGTCGTAAGCGTCGCCGCCGTACTGGGCCGTCAGCTCAATGGCCTGGCCGTGGCGGCGGGCATAGACCGCTGCGAGTTCAGCGGTTGCCATCGCCTCGATCGCCTTGGCGTGAAACGCTGAAATCATGCCCGCGCCGATTATGCCAAATCGCATCTAATCTCCTCTTGGGACGCCGCCGGTCGCCACTGGTTTAGATTGTTTCCCTAGTCATGCATCGCGGTATGATGCGCGCTTGCGATCAAGCGATCAACTTTCGTTGCGCTGCTCGAGACCATCGGCGAGGTCGTAATAGTCGCCTTTGTTGGCACAGTGGATGTGATGCGTGAGGGTCAGGCCGGTTGGTGCATCGAGCGCACCGGCCATGATGCTTGTCGTGTGGCCTTGGAAAGGGCGATAGAAAAGATTGCCTCCGCAGCGGGCGCAAAAGCCGCGTTCGGCCTTTTCCGAACGGTACCAATGCAGCGTGTCGCATTTGGTGAAGCGCAAGTGGTCATCGTCGCAGGCGGTCGCGGCCACATGATGACCGCTGGTCTTGCGGCACTGCGTGCAGTGGCATGCGATGACTGGGCGAAGCCGTCCCTCGACGGTGAAAGTGACACCGCCGCACAGACAACTTCCGGTTACTGTTTTTTCCATTTGAAGCCCCATCATGCAGCGCACATTATTCACCCGCACTGCCTAAACCTACGCCATAGCCCGGCTGCAATCAAAGCGGTAAAAACCGATGGTGGCCGCGGCCCCGATCATCAATGCAATCGCGGCGTTGCGTGGTTGGACATCCAAGAGGCGCGACGCGTATCATCAGACGGGGTAGTTTGGCTGGCGGGCCATGACGGCCCATGCCGGTATATCAAGGGGCGGTGCAATGATCGAGACTTCGAACCTCGGATGGCTGTTCGATGCCAAGAACGCAGCGCATACGGCGCTCATCGATTGCCGGGATTGGGATGCGCCGACCGTCTACACACACCGCGAAATCGACGAGGCGGCCAACGCCGTCGGCCGTGGACTGAGGTCACGCGGTCTCAACCGAGGTGACCGTGTCGCCATCCTGTCGGCGAACCGCGGCGAGTTTCTGCTCGCATTCCTCGGCATCGTGAGGGGCGGCATGGTGGCGGTACCGTTCAGCCATCAGTTCGCGCCGGAGGTGGCAGCCTTCATTCTCGACGATGCAGAGATAAAGCACGCTTTCGTCGACGGTGCGCGCGCGGCGATGCTGCCCGACGTTCTCACCATTACCAATTTCGATAGCGACGGCGCGGATGGTTTCAAGGCGCTGCTCGACCACGGCACGCTCATGCCGAGCCAACCTGACGATGACCTTGCGATGATCCTCTACACATCGGGTTCGACCGGGCGGCCGAAGGGCGTGCCGCTGACACATGCCGGTCATCTGTGGGCCCTGCGCCGGCGTATCGCGGGCGCGCCGCCTGACGATCACCGTCTCCTCGTGGCCGCGCCGCTTTATCATATGAACGCCCTTTGCGTGTCGCTCTATGCGCTCGCCACCGGCGCGGAAGAAATCTTGATGCCCGGCTTCGAGGCGCGGCGCTATCTGGCGGCGATCGAACGCTTCAAGTGCACCTGGATCACATCGGTGCCGACCATGATCGCGATGTGCTTCGCCGATGAAGAGGCAGTCGCCAATACGGACGTGTCGAGCGTGCGCAATGTGCGTATGGGTTCGGCGCCGATCTCGCCGAAACTCTGGCGCCAGGTCGAAGCCAAGTTCGAGGGCGCCAGTATTCTCAATGGCTATGGGACGACAGAGGCCGGGCCGATCGTATTTGGTCCTCGGCCCAGACAGCCGGCACCGCCGATGTCGGTGGGCTGGCCAGCCGCCGAGGTTGACGTCAAGCTGGTCGACGACGATGGCGGCGAGGCGGACCAGGGGGTGCTCTGGCACCGCACGCCGGCGACAATGGCCGGCTATCTCAATCTGCCGGAGAAAACCGCCGAAGTATTAACGAAAGACGGATGGTACATCTCCGGCGACGTTTTCCGTCGCGATACGGATGGCGCCTACTACTTTGTCGGGCGGGCAGATGATATGTTCAACTGTGGTGGGGAAAATATTTACCCCGGCGAAATCGAGGCAACGCTTGTAAGTCATCCCGACATCACGCAAGCCTGCGTGGTGCCGGTGCCCGACGAGATCAAAGGTTTCAAGCCCGTTGCCTTCGTCGTAGCACCGGGCGCCACGCTAACCGAGGATGACGTCAAAACCTATGCGCTTTCCAAAGCGCCAGCCTATCAGCATCCGCGTGCCATCACCTTTCTCGAAGCGTTGCCGCTTGCCGGGCCCGGCAAGATCGACCGCAAGGGGCTGACCGCGCGTGCGGTGGCGGCCGTGGCAGCCGCGGTCCCTCATTAAAACATTCAACCAGGAGATCCCTCATGAAAGCAGCCGTCATCCAGGAACACGGCGGGCACGGCTCGATTGCCATCGATGTCGCCTTTCCCGACCCAAAGGCGGGCCCAGAGGATGTCGTCATCAAGGTTGGCGCTGCCTCGCTCAACTATCATGACATCTTCACCCGCAACGGCATGCCCGGCATCAAGGTGCCGATGCCCGCCATCATGGGCCTCGATTTTGCCGGTGAAATCGTGGAAGTCGGCTCTGACGTCACCGATTGGAAAGTCGGACAGCGCGTGCTGGTCGACCCGGTCGACAGGGTCGGCCCGGGCGGCCTTATCGGCGAGATGTGGCATGGCGGCCTTGCCGAATACTGCAAGGTGCCGACGCACCACCTCGTTTCACTACCAGACAACGTATCGTTCGAGGATGCCGCATGCCTGCCCGTTGCCTACGGTACGGCGCTTCGGATGATGTACACGATCGGAGATGTGCAGAAGGGCGAGAAGGTTCTCATCCTTGGGGCATCAGGTGGCGTTGGCACGTGCAGCGTGCACCTTGCCAAAGCACGTGGCTGTGAAGTCATTGCGTGCGCCTCGAGCCAGGAAAAGCTCGACAAGCTCAAGGAGATGGGTGCCGATCACGGCATCAACTACCGTGAAGAAGACTTCATGAAGTGGGTCTGGACCCAGTTCGGCAAGCCACACCGGCGGCAGTGGGACAAAGGCGTGGACGTCGTTGTCAACTTTACGGGCGGCGACACCTGGGTGCCGTCACTGCGCGTCCTCCACCGCGGCGGACGGGTGCTGACCTGCGGTGCCACGGCCGGTTTCGATCCAAAGGAAGACCTTCGTTTCATCTGGTCGTACGAGCTCAAGATCCTCGGTGCGAACGGGTGGATGCGTGAAGACCTGGAGACGCTGATCGATATGATCGGCGACGGCAGCCTGAAACCATCGATCCACAAAGTGTTCCCGCTCGAAGACGTCAACGAGGCGTTCCGTGTTCTTGAAGACCGAGAAGTTTTCGGCAAGGTGGTGGTAAAAGTATGAGCGACAAACAATCCGACCCGAAGCCGCGTCTCGACGAGCAATCTCTTGCCGAGATTTTCGCGCGTTCGCCCTACATCAGAACGTTGAACCTCGAAATCGTGTCAATGGACTATGACGCGGCCCGGCTCGAGGTCAAAATGCCGATGGCGCCGCAGCATGAGCGGCGTGCCGGCACCAAGCAGTTCCACGGCGGGCCGCTCGCCGGCCTGATCGACACGGTGGGCGATTTCGCGCTAGGCATGCTCGTTGGCGGCGGTATTCCGACGATGAACCTGCGCGTTGACTACCTTAAACCTGCCGTCGGTGACTATGTGACAGCCGCCGCCGTTGTGCGCCGTCAGGGCCGATCAAGCGCGGTGATCGATATCGATGTGATGAACGAGAAAGGCGATCTCGTCGCTCTCGGCCGCGGTACATACGTGCCGGTGACCGGCTAGAAGCAGGCTTCCGGGCTCAATCGGGGTTCCGTACGCGAAGCGGCGCGCCGCTCTGTGGGCTGTGCTTCCGTCGCCAAAGTCTATCGCTTCGGCGCG
>CAZWCL010000091.1:0-9863 GCA_964632265.1 uncultured Hyphomicrobiaceae bacterium
CCCACCGAAAATGCCGCCCCCGGTCGGCATACGGATCACGATCGGGCACGTAAAGTCACCGGCTGAACGATGCCGGATGCGGGCTGCCTCCGAGACGATCTGGTCGAAGGCGGGGTACATGTAGTCGGCGAACTGGATTTCCACGCACGGGCGTAAGCCGTAGGCCGCCATCCCGATCGCCGTGCCGACGATCCCGCTCTCGTTGATCGGCGTATCGAAGCAACGGCTTCGGCCGTATTTTTCCTGAAGGCCGGCTGTGCAGCGAAAGACACCGCCGAAGAAACCGACATCCTCTCCGAAAACGATGACCCGCTCGTCGGCCGCCATGGCGTTGTCGTGAGCCGAACGGATCGCCTCGATCATGGACATCTGCGTCATCGACTAATACCCCGCTTCCTGCCGCTGACGGATGAGGTGGGGGGGCATCTCGGCGTAGACATCTTCGAACATGTCTCGTGGTGAAGGGGCGTTGCCGGAGTTCAACGTGCCGATCGCCTCCGCTTCCTTCTGGGCCGCGCGGACTTCATCGAGTATTTCAGCCTCGGACTGCTTGTGGCGATCCTCGCTCCAAAGTCCCTTCTTGATGAGGTGGGTCTTGAGGCGCAATACCGGATCGCCAAGGGGCCAGGCATCGCCCTCCTCTTTAGGGCGGTAGGCCGACGGATCGTCTGAGGTCGAATGGCCGCCGGCTCGATAGGTGACGTATTCAATCAGGGTCGGGCCAAGATTTCGCCGCGCGCGCTCGGCTGCCCACTTAGCTACCGCGTGAACCGCCAGGTAATCGTTGCCGTCGACGCGCAGAGCGGGGATGCCGAAACCGTGACCGCGCGCTGCAAAGGTCCCGGAGCCGCCCTTGGCGATGCCCTGGAAGGTCGAAATCGCCCATTGGTTGTTGACGATATTCAAGATCACAGGTGCCTTGTAAGTTGAGGCGAAAACAAGGGCCGCGTGGAAATCGCTCTCGGCTGTCGAGCCTTCGCCAATCCAGCCGGCCGCAATCTTCGTGTCAGCGGCGATCGCGGACGCCATTGCCCAGCCGACCGCCTGGACGAACTGGGTGCCGAGATTACCGGAGATCGAAAAGAAGCCGTGAGATTTCGACGAGTACATTATGGGTAGCTGACGACCACGCAGCGGATCCTCGTCGTTCGAGAAAATCTGGTTCATCATGTCGACGATGGGATAGCCGCCGGCGATGAGCAATCCCGCCTGGCGATATGTGGGAAAGTTCATATCGCCATCTTGGAGAGCCTTGCGAAAGGCCGTCGAGATCGCCTCTTCGCCGAGATGCTGCATGTAAAAGGACGTCTTGCCCTGACGCTGCGCGTTGAGCATGCGGGCATCGAAAGTGCGCAACAACATCATGTCGCGCAAGCCCTCGCGCAACTCTTCATCCGTCAACATGCCCGCCCAAGGGCCGACAGCTTCACCGTCCCGGTTAAGGACACGTATGATCGTGAAAGCAAGGTCGCGCATTTTTTCGGGGTCTTCGTCGACCTCGGGGCGGCGAACGGTGCCGGCACGCGGCACCTTCACACCTGAGAAGTCAGCAAGATCACCCGGACGCCACTCGGGTTCCGGCACGTTGAGGGAGAGGGGCGCAAATGCCTTTTCGTCAGATGAAACCGGCTCCGGTGCAGTCTTCGGCGTATCGTTCATACGATCAAAGGCTCCCATTGGCTCAGCTCGTGACCTTAGCCCCGTGGCTGCGCGCTCGCAAACTGACATGGCGCTCATTCAAAACACCGCGAAGCCTCTTACGTTGCTTCAATTCGCTAGCGCGATTGAGCCTGAAGCCGCCAGGCGAGGACCAGAGCAAGCACGCAGGCCAGAACACCGGCGCCAGCGATAACGATCGTTTCGTTCGCGATGCCGAAAGCCAGCGCATAGAACGCAGGGCCAACGGCTTGGCCAAGGAACAGGAAGAAGGCGAACAAGGCAACCGCCGCGCCGCGATTTTCCGGGGCCAGTTCGGTCGCTTCGGTCTGCAAGGAGTTGTGGACCGAGTAAAAGCCCAGGCCCACAAAGGCAAATGCGATCATTTCGAATGGCCAACTCCCCTGATAGGAGACGGCGAGGTAACCCGCAAATACGAGTGCAGCGCCGATGCGAATCAGCGCCGGACGGCCGCCGATGCGGCCGAGCAAACGGGAGCCGACTTGTGCATAGAACAGGCCACCGACGGCGAAGCCAGCGAGAACAAGCCCCGCCTCGAAGGTGCCGCCGCCGCCACGGCCTGCGAGCAGCGAGGCGACAAAGGGCAGGAGGCCGATGATCAATATGCCTTCACAAAAGACGGCGATGTAAAGGGTGGAGGCGCGCGGGTTGGCGAAGACGTTGGCATAAGCCTTCATCATGGCCTGACCAGCCCGTTCGCGGGCGGGCTGCAGCGTGGCAGAGCGTTGCTTCAGAACTATGAGAGCGACCAGAAAAACCGCGCAGGAGGCGGCGGTTGCGACTGCGAAGACACCGCGCCACCCGATGAACGATGCCAGCACGCCTGTACCAAGCGTGCCAGCAAGGATGGCGCCGATCGAGGCCGTCAGAAGTTGCGAGAGGGCGACCTGGCGGCGCTCCATGGCCACGCGGTCGCCGACGACAGCCAATGCAAGCGGGATAATGCCGCCGCCGGCCAGACCACCGAGAATACGGGCGATCACCATGACTTCGATGGACGTTGCGACAACGGTGAGGGCGGTGGCAATTGTGAGGCCGAGCAGGCACATGCGTATCACGCGCGTCTTGCCGATGCGGTCTCCCAGCGGACCCAGTATCGGCTGGACAAGGGCATAGGGTATCGCGAAGGCGCTGGCGAGCAACGAGACGTTCGCCTCGGCGGTTGCAAGGTCAGCGGCAATCTCGGGGACCAAAGGGTCGATCATGCGGATCGAGAATGAACCGACGAAACAGGCGCAGGCGAGAACGATCAGCAGCGGCATGGTGGTTCCAAGGTAGCGAACCTGCAGGCGCTGCGGATTGCTGCGCGGGACGGGTCGAAAGGCGGATCAGGTGCACACGGAGGGCGGGCGGGAGGACACCGTCTCAGCCTGCGTATTTCGCGATGGCCTCCGCGGCGCGGTCGAATTTCGCATCATCGATATCCTTGTGGAAAACGAGGCGGATCGTGTCGCCGCGCCCGCCGAACAGGACACCTTCTTCGCGCATCGCGGCTTTCAGGCTGTCTGTGTGAGCATTAATGGGTGTGAAGAAGATCATATTCGTCGAGCGGCGCAGGGTGTCGCCGGGGATACCTGTCTGCTCTAGTCGTTCGGCGAAAGTTGCAGCACGATCGTGGTCTTCGCCGAGGCGTTCGATATTGTTTTGGAGGGCATAGAGACCGGCAGCCGCGAGAATGCCGGATTGGCGCATGCCACCACCGAGCATCTTACGCCAGCGGCGGGCCCGCGCAATTGTATCATGAGGCCCGGTGAGAACGGTGCCGGCGGGGGCACCGAGGCCCTTCGAAAGGCAGACAGAGACCGTGTCGGCTTCGGCTGCGATCGCCTTCGGGGCGCATTCAAGCTCGCTCGCAGCATTGAAGATACGTGCGCCATCCAGGTGAACGGCAAGGCCGGCGTCGCGCGCGGCACCGCTCGCAGCACGGGTTTTTGCCAACGGGATCGCGCGCCCGCCGAAAGTGTTCTCGATGCACAGAAGACGGGTGACGGGATAGTGCGGGTCCGGCGTTTTGATGGCCGCAGCGACGTCGGCGGGGGCGAGAGCACCCTCGGTGTCCGGGTCGAGCGCATGAAAGGCAATGCCTCCGAGAACGGAGGCGCCGACGCCCTCACTTGCCAAAACATGATAGCCGCGGCCGGTGACGATTTCGTCGCCCCGCTGGCAATGGACGAGCATGGCGGCCAAATTGCTCTGCGTGCCCGAGGCCATGAAGATCGCCGCTTCCTTGCCGAGCAGACGGGCCGCATGGGTCTCCAGTTCATTCACAGTCGGGTCGTCGCCATAGACATCATCGCCGACGGGAGCATTTGCCATCGCGTCGCGCATTGCCGGACAGGGCCGCGTGACAGTATCACTGCGCAGGTCGCAGATGGCAGGATTGTTGGCGAGCGTATGCGTGTCGGTGGCTGTCTCGTACATGGGCGTGCTACTTTCACAATTGTCGTCAAGTGCCGGTGAAGAGGTTAGGCTGCCCTCATTCATCGTTTTTTTTCATCCTAGCACGAGGGCTCACAATGCTCACACTCTACTACGCATCAGGCACCAGTTCGCTCGCGCCCCACATCGCGCTTAACGAAGTCGGGGCAGAATTCGATGCCATAAGGATCGAAATGGGTCCGGAGGGTACGCGGACCGACGACTTCCTGAAGCTCAATCCTGCCGGCAAGGTGCCGACACTGTTAGTCGATGGCCGTCCGCTGACCGAAGTTGCCGCGACCTTGTTTTACATCGCACGCTCGTTTCCCGAGGCGGGCTTGCTGCCAGGCAACGATGACATCGAGGGGCAGGCACAGGTGCTCTCGTGGATGTCTTATGCCGCTTCAGGCATTCACCCCGTGATGCTGCAAGGGGTCGAGGTTGCGATGCCGCGGTTCGAAGTGGCGGATCAGCGGCTCGGTGATGCGACATGGGTCCATGGTGATAGCTATTCGATCGCTGACATTCATCTGTTCCGGTTGTATTGGCGGTTCACAGGACGGTTCGAGGTGCCGGCCGGTGCCTTGCCGAACCTCAAGCGCCACCATGACCGTATGATCCAGCGCCCGGCGGTGCAAAAGACGCTGGCAGCAGAGGGACTCAAATAGAGTCCTTCAACTCTCGATTACTGTTGCTCGCCGCGCTCGCGCCATGGGCATGGCAGTGAGTTCGCGGCGGGTCGTCGGGGTCGCCATCCTGGGATTGGGGAGCGTGAAATTGCTTCAAGAGGGATGAATGGGCGTGGATCTTTTTTTGAACCAGCTTCCCGGCACGAGGAGGCTCAACGCCAAAAATGTAGCGAGGCTGGCCGCCGCAATCATGAATGTTTTTTGGAACGCCAAGAGGAATGCCGCATCAGACGTCATCTGCTCGGCACCTGTTTCAAAGAATACAAACAGCGCGGTCAAGGTGCTCGCTGCAAGGACGACACCAAATGTGCGTGTCAGCATGACCAGCGCGCCGGCGACACCGCGGTTCTGGGGGGGCAGGGCCGAAGTCGAAACATCAAGTTGGGCGACCTGGTAGAAACCGAGACCGAGGCCATGGACAAGCGCTGCAGCCCCCATGGCAACGACTGGAATACCTGGATGCCACGTGCCGATCAACGCCGTTGCGGCTGCGACGATGGCAGCGCCTGATAACGCGGTCAGCGGGCCGCCCAGTCGCCGGGTGATCAACGGCGCCGCCTGTCCGCCGATCACGATGCCAAGAGGGCTTGCGGCAAGGAGAAGGCCAGCCAGGGAAATCGTCAACTCAGTCATGCGCGCGAAGTAGAACGGCACGAGCAGCATGACTGCGAAGCCGACCAGGTTGACGACGATACCGGTGGCGGTCACGAGCGAAAGCTGGACATCGCGGAACATCGAGAATGCAATCACGGCCTCTTCGGTTACGTGCCGCGTAAGCCGAAGAACAATCACGGCACCGAGTAGGACCGCTGCATAGACGCCGATTTCCGCCAGGGTCATGGTACCGGTTCGCGCCCGGCTGATGCCGATGAGCACAGCACCGAGGGCGACAGCCACAGCGACCGCATTGGCCGCGTTCAGGCGGCCCGGTGCTCGTGCTTGTGGTGGTACGACCAGTACGGCACTTGCTGCAAGAGCTGCAAGCGCCAAGGGGAGCCGGAACCAGAACACAGCCGACCACTCCCAGGACGCCACGAGGAGACCACCGAGTGATGGTCCGACGGTCATGGCGAGGCCGAGGACGGCGGCATAGCTGCCCAGAGCTCGGACGCGTTCGGTTTCGGCGAAGACCGCGGTCATGAGCGCCGGTCCACAGCTCAGCACCATGGCCGCACCAACACCTTGGAGCGCACGTGTCACCAGCAACATCTCGAACGTTTCCGCCATTGCACTGCCGAGAAAAGAGACGGCCGAGACCAGCAAACCGATCTGGAAGACGGCTAAGTGCCCGAACAGGTCACCGACCCGGCCGAATACGAGAAGGAGTGTCGCGTTCGTGATGACGTAGCACACGATCACCCATTGGATCGCCGAAGGCGGCATGGCGAACGCCGACGTGATCGCTGGAAATGCTACGTTGACCGCCGAGTCCAGTGGCACCACGACGGTGCCGATACTGATCGTAGCAAAGGCCCTCCAGTCGATTCCTTGGGACTCGTTCATTCCCGCTCCCCGCGCACGACTTCACGCACTTGATTGCGCGAACCGGTTTCAATGGCGATCATAGCTGGCTGCTTCGCACAGCTCGCGCCAAATTGCAGCCCGGCGCCTGAGGGTTTCGTATGGCGATTCGCATGGCAGTCCTGGCCGAGAGACGCAACGAAGTGGCGCCGGCAATCGCATGCATGCTGATCGGCACGGCTGTCCTGACGTTGAACGACGGCCTGATCAAGCGGCTGGCGGAAACCTATCCGACCGGCCAGTTGCTATTTGTGCGCGGTATTTTCGTTTGGCCTTGGATACTTGTCTTCGCCATGCGGACGGGGGGCCTCGCCAGACTTCGCATCCGCAACGTCAAAGGGCAGGCGTTGCGGGGCGTGTGTGTGATCGCAAGTGCATTCCTGTTCATTACCGGATTGCGGCATCTCACGCTGGCGGACGCCGTCGCGGTGTCTTTTACCGGGCCCCTTTTTATCACGGCGATGGCACCGCTGATCCTCGGCGAGAAGGTCGGCTGGCGACGGTGGGTGGCGGTTTCAATCGGGTTTGCCGGCGTGTTGTTCATGCTTCGCCCCGGAAGCGCGGCGCTGCAATGGGCCATTATCTTTCCGCTTGGGGCCGCGGTGTCAGGCGGGCTTCGTGATCTTATCACCCGGCGGATAGCCGGCACCGAGACGACGGTTGCCGTGCTTGGCGCGACGACCACTGTCGTATTGCTGGCGGGGCTGGCCACCTTTCCTTTTACCGATTGGGTTCCTGTGCGAACGGACGACCTGACCGTTTTTGCCGCAAGTGGGGCACTGATCGCGGTTGCGCATACGCTCATGATTGAAGCGTTCCGACGCGGCGAGGCAGCGCTGGTCGCACCGTTCAAATATTCGGCGCTGCTGTGGGCAACCTTGATCGGCTTCTTATTGTTCGGCGAATTACCCGACCGGTGGACCATCGCCGGTGCTGTCCTGATTGTACTGGCGGGCCTTTATGTTCTGCACAGAGAGACGCAACTGAGGCGCGCACAGGAGAAAGTAGCGTCATCCGAGCCAGCGATACCGCCGTGACGGACATCACGCCCGGTGTCCTCGCCGGCAATCCACCGAAGCTTATAACGTGATGATCTGAGACCAATGGAGCGATTGGCGTGCGCCACGACCGGAAATGGCCCGAAGCCTACCCGCTCAACCTATCTCGGGCGTCCCTCGTTTCTTCGCCGCCGTCACACAGAAAACTCGCCAATCGAACAGCAAGCGCTGTATCGGGCAGGCCTTTCTGAGTTACCACATAAAAGTTTTTAGCCAGCCGCTTACCTTTAAGAGAAAGTACCGAGAGGCGCCCGGCTTCCGCCTCACCCTTTACCGCGCCAGCCAACACAATCGAGCATCCGAGCCCGGAGCGCACAGCGTTCTTGACCGCCTCGGTACTGTGAAGGTTGCGACTGATCCGGAGATGGCCGGCATTAGAGCCCAAAACCTGCTTTAAAAGGGTGCCCGTACCGCTTCCCCTCTCACCTCCAATGAGTTCGAGTTCAAGGAGTTGGCGGACACTTACGGTTCGCGACCGGGCGAGGGGATGATCATTGGGTACGATGACGACCAGAGGCTCGGAACGCCAGGGGTGAACCGCAAGCCCCGGATGATCCGGTGGCCACTCCATCGCCGCGATGTCGATCGCGCCGATAGCCAGCAATTCAAGAATATCGGGGTTCGGCGCGACTTCAACATCCCAGGCGAAATCATCAACCTCGAGGTCCATGAAGCGCTTGAGATCATCAGAAAGATAGTAGGACGCGATGTTTCCGCTACATCCGATGGTAATCCGTCGTCCCTCGGCGGCGCCCGAAAATGCCTCCGCAGACTGCAGCAACGCCTTGGCGTATGGCAGGACACTGCGACCGCGAACCGTAAGTTCGACGCCGGTACGATTGCGATCAACCAAGGCAACGCCGAGCGCAGTCTCGAGTTTCTTGAGCTGCAGCGACACAGTCGGCTGCGCAAGCCCGAGCCGGCGCCCTGCTTCAACGAAACTACGCGCCTCGGCGAGCATCACAAAAGTACGTACAAAACTAAGATTGAGCATGGTCGGATGATCGCTGCGAACTCCGTGTAAGAGCTTCAGAGTTCACGAGGCCTTGCGGCGGCTTCCCTTCAAAGACGTCGATGATGCTGTTGGCCGCCGACATCTCGATCTGTTCGCGCACCGCACGAACCGCAGACCCGATATGCGGCGTCAGGATAGTTTGCCCGCAAGTGAGAAGGCCGTCACCAATCGAGAGGCGGCGAGTGTTCACGGCCCAGTCCTCCATTTCAAACGTATCGGCTGCGTATCCGGCGAGCCGGCCCGATGCCAGCGCCCGCTCGACCGCAGCCTCGTCGACCACAGATCCCCGCGACGGATTAACAAGATAGCCGCCATCCTTCATTTGAGCGAGAAAGTCGTCGCTGACGAAATGATGCGTCTCCGGCATCAAATGAATGGCAAGAACCACGAAGTCGGCCCGGTGCAGGCCCTCGCGCAGCATGACGCGGCGGCAGCCGTAGCGCTTTTCCTCGTCATCCTCGAGGGCTCGCTTGTCGACATAGGAAAGCTCACAGCCGAAGCCGCCGAGCATCCGCATTACTGTCTGTCCTACCGCGCCTGCGCCAATGACCAGAACTGAAGCGCCGCAAAGGGAGCCACCGTAGAACCGAGGGCTCCAACCTTCGAACGCGCCGCTTCTGACGTATCGGTCACCTTCGATCACGTTGCGCGCTAACGAGATCATCAAGCCCACTGTCAGCTCAGCCGTTGGTTCGGTGAGAAGATCCGGAACGACCGTGACACAGACACCGTTTTGGCTGCATGCCTCGACGTCCATGTTGTTGTAGCCCTTGAGCGCGCCCGCGATAATTTTCAATTGCGGGCAATGCGCGATAAAGGCGGCGTCAATACGCTCCGTCATGAACGCCATCATGGCATCTGCATCGCTGCAATGCCGGGCCAATTCATCGGTTGGTACAGGGCCGGGACCAGGATTGATCCATAGGTCTGCGAACGGTTGCAGAACCTCCGTGACAGAACGGTGGACCGGCTGGGCGACGACAATTTTTCGGGACATCACAAGTCTCTGAGAAAAGGCTGCATCTTATGCTCCGGAGGGCGGGCGAATGCTGAATCGCATTTCGAGTTTCACAAAACTGACAACCAGAACAGCTATCAAATAAGGAAATTGAAATAGCAAAACTATTGCAAATTGCAATGCTTGTTTCGGGATGCTTTGAGCCGTTGTGCGGTCGGATCGTCCCCCAGTCCGGGAGTGACCTTCGATGCTGGATAAGCCACCAGTTAAGACTGAACCCTTTGTCGAACTTAAGGATGTTGAAGTCGTCTATCCGAACGGTACCGTTGCTTTAAAGCCCGTGACGCTCGACATCGCCGACGATCAGATAACCGTACTTCTCGGGCCCTCGGGTGCCGGCAAGTCAACGCTGTTGCGTGCATTGAACCGGCTCGTTGTCCCCAAGCGGGGTTCGGTGAGCGTTCGCGGTCTGGGCGAATTGAAGAGCAAGAAGGCGGTCCGTCGATATCGGCTTCATACAGGCATGG
>CAZWCL010000092.1:0-9785 GCA_964632265.1 uncultured Hyphomicrobiaceae bacterium
ATCCGGCATGTTGTCGGTGACGACATTTTCTCTTGGCGTCGCGGTCACGGCATTGAACTGGGCGGCGGCCAACGCGACACCGCGTGCCACCAAGCTGCTCGTCGAGGATCCGATCACTCAGAACGTGCTCTCGACGTTCGTTGGCATATTTCTGTTCAGCCTTGTCGGGCTGGTCGCCTTGCGCATGGGGGCCTATGGCGCCGAGGGCCGCGTCGTGCTGTTCGCTGTCACGATCGGCGTTATCATCACGATCGTGGGAACGTTGTTGCGCTGGATTTCACATCTCATGACCATCGGGCGCATGTCGGACACGCTCCAGCGCGTTGAAGACGCCACCACCAAGGCCCTTCAAATGCGCCTGAGTGAACCCAATCTCGGTTGCACTCCGCTGCCGCACGGTTATCGGATGCCGCATGGCAACAACCCGATCTACGCAGATCGCATCGGCTACGTGCAGCACATCGCAATGGCCGAACTCGCCGGGCTTGCAGACCAAAACGAGACCCGCATTGCGATATCCGCCCTGCCTGGGACCTTCGCCGATCCGCACCGCGAGCTGGCCTATTCGGAAAAAGAATTGAAGCCGGACCAGCGCGCCGCGGTGGCCGCCGCATTCACGATCGAATCGTCAAGAACCTTCCATCAGGACCCTCGCTTCGGCGTGATCGTACTTGGCGAGATTGCATCGCGCGCTTTATCACCCGGCATCAATGATCCCGGCACGGCGATCGAGGTGATCGGCCGTCTCGTGCGTATCCTGCATATGTGGAGTGCCTATCAAGACATCGAGGACGACCCGAAAGTGAGATATCCTCGGCTTTTCGCGCCGAAGATTGAACTGGCCGATGTCTTTGACGACGCCTTCACATCAATCGCACATGACGCCGCTGCCATCATATCGGTCAACATCCGCCTGCAAAAGGCGTTTGCGGCTCTTGCGCTCAATGGCAGCGATGAAGTGAGAACCGAGGCCGCCCGGCATTCTGAAATGGCATGGCTGCAGGCAGCGAATGCCTTGCCGCTTGAGCAAGACCGGCAGGTCCTGAGCGACTTACGCCGCACGGTCCTCGAGCCGAAGAATAAGCCGAAAAAAGATGAACCCCGCCGGTCCGAGCTGAACTCTGGATGAGCGTTTCATAAATGGGCGTTGGAATTGAAGGCACCTCTGAGGGAACAAAAGACAAGGTCGAGAATCATTGGGCAGCGGCGCCGGCAGTGTCGGCGTCTGCTCGGACCTCTTCGCGCTCGAGCATCTCGCTCAGCGAGGCTCGCGCCCGGCTGAGCCGGCTTTTGACAGTGCCGACCGCGCATCCGGCAACGCTTGCCGCTTCCTCGTAGCTCAAGCCCTCGACGCCAACGAGGAGCAATGCTTCGCGCTGGACGTCGGGCAACTCTTCGAGCAGCCTTTTGACATCCAGCAGATCCATGTGCCCCGGCTGCTCGGCCTGTGTACCGATGAAATTCAGATGATCATCGCCGCCGGACACTGGCGAGCGCTTCTGGCGGCGCCATTGGTTAAAGTAAATGTTGCGCAAGATGGTGAGCAGCCACGCTTTGAGGTTGGTGCCCATCTCGAACTTGTCACGATTGTTCCAAGCCCGCAGGAGCGCTTCCTGCACGAGATCATCGGCAACCGTCTGTGAACCACAAAGCGAGATCGCGAACGCGCGCATTTTGGGCGTATGCTCAGTCAGTTGATCCGCAAATGATTTCAATTCGTCGGCTGGCATTCCCACGTCAGTCTTTGCCATCTTCGCCCTCTGGTTCCGGACTGGAGTCGCCTTTGTCGGATTTTGACTGGCGCTGTTCCTCTTCGCGCAGTCGCTCGAGCACGCCGGTAATTTTGTCGGGAAGTGGCTGATTAACGATGTCGTCATACAGGTTACTGAGCCCTTCAGCGATGCGCGGGTTCAAATCTGTATCTTTATTGTTGTCTTTCGCCATTCCCGATCCCGCGGCGCGTCGCGTTGAATTGTCGTTACGATTTACGTCTTTCATATCTGCCCCCGCCATATCTGCCCTCGCCATTGTCGCAAATTTTGCATCTCTGCCCCCGGTGGCGCCATTTGGAGCGCACCGCCTCTTCTTGTTGCTAATGCTCAAACTGTCTTAAGCCTAAGCACACGCGGTTTAAATGAAAACCGCAGGTGTGCAAAGATCCCCAAAGGCCCCCTTAGGTCTCTAAGGCTTCAAGAGCTCAATTCGAGCGCTGAAGATCGCTTAGACCAGTGGTAACGATCACCGCCCAATATCGTTCCTGCTCAGGAAATATTTTTTTTCACGCTTGAAACGATCGCGTGCGAATGCCTAACTCGCTCCAATCTGGAACTTCGAGGCAACAGAAATATGAGTATCGCTGAAACCATCAGTCACGAACTGCCCTTCCTGCGCCGCTATGCCAGAGCGTTATCGGGCTCCCAGGAAAGCGGTGATTCATACGTTGTCGCAACGATTGAGGCGATAACAGAAGATCCTTCCACGTTCCGTCAGGATCTGCCGCCACGAGTCGCGCTCTACCGGGTGTTCATGAAGATCTGGGACTCGGTCGTCGTGAACCAGCGCTTTGACACGGATCAAGATGGCCCTGAGGGAAGGGCGACGCGCACCCTGCAATCGATTACCCCGCGCCCACGTCAGGCGCTCCTGTTGACGGCGCTTGAGGGTTTTTCGTCGGGGGACGCCGCGACAGCACTCGATGTCGATGTGGACGAGCTGCACACCCTCGTCGACGAGGCGAGTAAGGAAATCGCCTCCCAGGTCAAGACCCGCGTCCTGATCATCGAGGACGAGCCGTTGATCGCCGCGGAACTTAAGGAACTCGTGACGACGGTCGGCCACGAAGTGACAACGATCGCAAGAACACGTGATCAAGCCGTCGCCGCTGCCGATAAGGACAAGCCGGGCCTCGTTCTTGCTGACATCCAGCTTGCCGACGGCAGTTCCGGTATTGATGCCGTCAACGATATCCTCCAGTCGTTCGCCATTCCCGTCATATTCATCACGTCATATCCGGACAGACTATTGACCGGCCGGCGACCCGAGCCGACGTTCCTCATCACCAAGCCGTACGAGGACGACACGGTCAAGGCGGTGATGGGACAGGCCCTGTTCTTCAGCACGGCAGCCGAACCCAACCAAGGCAAAGCTGCTTAAATTGCGAGCCGGTTGTTCGCAAATTGGTCTCGTCTCTACAGGCGTTTCGTTGACGGGGCGCCTGTACATTTTCAGTCCTCGGGCTGCACCAGACAATTGGTGGGAGCCCTCAGCTCCCACTGGACGCCGACGGGGCGGAACACAAGCGTGACATCTCCATCCAGCGATTGAGCCACATGGTCTTCGACCACCATGCGTCCGAACCCGCTCCATTCAGGTTGTTCGACGGCAGGGCCATCGCTTTCCTGCCAACTCATGACAAACACATCATCGTCGCCGGCGCGGGTTATTCCCCAGTCGATGGCAAGGTCACCGTGCGGCTGTGACAGCGCTCCAAAGCGAACGGCGTTCGTACCGAGTTCATGAAACGCCAGGCCGAGCGCCTGGGCCGCCGCGGGGGCCACTGTCAGTGATGGCCCACTAAGATGAACGCGCGTAAGATCGCCATCGGATATCAGCGTGCGCAACTGGCCGCGTACCAATTCCTCAAGCGATACCCCCACGTAGTTTTCCCGCACCAGCAGGTCGTGCGACATCGACAGGCCCTGGACGCGCTTTTTGAACTGGGTGATGAACCGATCCACCGTGTCGGTTTGGCTTGCCGTCTGGCTTGCCATCGCCTGTATGACGGCGAGCAGGTTTTTCGACCGGTGTAGTATTTCGCGCAAAAGAAAACTCTGATGTTCCTCGTTGCGCTTGATGGTGCTGATGTCGCGCGCAATCGTCGAGAAGTGGCTGACCTCGCCGGCTTCGTTATAATGCGCCAGCACCGTCTGCAGGACGGGGATTGATTTGCCATCGGCACCGATAATTTCCGTCTCGCCACTCCAAGTGCCATCTATAGCGGCTTTCGGCAGCGCCTCGTCGGACACTCGATCGCTCGCCCATTGCGGATGGACGAGCGCGATATGTTCCCCGCGCAACTCGTCAAGGCTGCGCCCCATCATTTCGAGCCCCGCCCGGTTGACGTAAAGCATGCGCCCCTCGCGGTCGCACGTGCCAACCAGATCAACCGTTTGATCGACGATATCGGCAAGCCGGTTGCGGCTGCCTTCAATTGCAGCTCGTTCCGTTATATCGATCCCCGACACCAGAACGTTTTTTACCTCGCCGTCGCTGCCAAGGAGTGGGCTGATGACAAGGTCGAGTGTCATACGCTTGTCATCAGCCGTACGAATGACGAGATCCTGGCGCGCGATTTTGCCTTTGCCCGCTTCCCTCACGGCGGCTTCGACCAGCTTTTGCTGATCGGCGTCGTGGCTCCACCAGTCCAAGCACCAGTAGCTTTCGCCAATCGCCCCGCTCAGCTTGATGCCACCGGCCTCGAGGGCGGCTTTGTTGGCCATGATCAGATGGCCTTCGGGCGTCAGCAAGACGACATGCGCCAGCAAGCCGTCGAGCAGGCGCCGCAGCCGCTCTTCGCTCTCGCGCACCTCGAGCTGCGCTCGGAATTGTTGCGTCGTATCGACGATGACGAAGAACGTGCGCAGACCGATCTCAGGGTCTTCCGACGTATTGCCATGCACCTCGAAATGGCGCCGACCTCGGGTCGGATGCATGGCGCGGAACTCGACGTGGTAGCATCCTGGCTTTTTCAGCGCTTGACGACGAACTTCAAGCACACGATCAAGATCGTCGGCGTGGACGGTTTGCTTCAAGCGCGCGGCGTCTTCTTTGCCGGGTTTGCGGGCGGTCGGCGCATCGAAGCCAAGCACATCTGCGAAGTTGGCCGACGCGATCATTTCATCGCCGTGGAACTCGATATGAGCAATCCCCAGCATATTATTGGCGAAAGCGAGCCGGGCTTCGCTCGCAGCCAGCTGCGCCTGGCGCGCGCGCCGTTCCGTGATGTCGACGAAGGTGCACACCGCGCCCACGATGGCATCGCCACGCCAAAGCGCACGCGACCAAAATTCGATCGGCAGACGCGCCCCATCGACCCGCAAAATTGCGTTCGTTTCACACCGCGTGCTCTCGCCACTGCGGATCGGGCCGTGAATGAGGCAATGATCCGCTGAGCCAAGACACAAGCGGTTGTTCTCCAGGATGTGGGGCATAACCTTGTGCAGCGGCTCGCCGATCACCTCGCCCTCATCTTCATAGCCGAGCGAGGAGAGAAAAGCGTTGTTGCAGATCGTAATCCGCCCCCTGCGGTCGATGCAGAATGTGCTCTCTCCTGATGTTTCGAGCATCACCTTGAGATGCTCTTCGGTCTGGTTGTGGATTGCGTCGAGTTCGACCTGGTCGGCGAGGTCCACAATCGTGACATTGATCAGCTCGCCAACGTTGGCCGGCGCAGTCCGTGGCGCAAGGCTCACCGTTCGGCGTCCGCCATCGGCGTTCATGATGTGGCCGACAATCTCGAAATCCTCGCGGCTCTTCGAGGTGGCGTCGTCGTCGGTTTCCTTGCCAGCCACCAGCCCATAGACGACGGAGACATAATCAGCTCGGCTCTCGGACGACAGGAACGTCTGAAGTCGGTTGCCAATGATTTCCTCGCGCGCGGCACCGATCCAGGACACGAGCCGCTCATTGGCCCAAAGCACTGTGCCCTCGGGCGTCGTCGTCGCAAATCCGCAAGGCGACCGATCGAGACTAGCCGCGGTAAAATAACACCCCGGTGCCCCGGAAGCCTTGTTGTCGAGCTTGATGTTATTACGTCGGCCCAAGTGTATAACTCTCTAGCGATGCCGCCGCCGCGATGATCTGTGCTGGTTGAATGAACCTAATGTCAATCGGCTGTACGGGTCGGCTCTTCATTCCATCCTGCCGGCGTGAGAACCTTGAGTGCAAGTGGCAGAACGCGAAAACGGGCGGGTGTCTCGGTCAGCAGTTCACCATCTACATTGATGTCGACTTTTCGGGAGGTCTCGATCTCGACTTTCTCGGCCCGGTAGGTTTTCAGCGCCGGCTCAAACCGGTGCGATCGTGAAAGCAGGGCGAACAAGACGTGGGTCAAGCGCCAAAACGATGGGGCAATCACGCAATATATGTCGAATTGTCCATCGCGGACGCTCACGTCTTCGGAAACGTAGAGGCCGCCACCATGAGAATGTCCGTTTCCGACCCCCATTTGCAGAACATAAACACGATGGCGTTTGCCGTCTATCGTCAAACGGACCCGGAGAGGCCGCGCATTCCAGTAAGCCCTGGCGAGGGCGAGGGGATAACTGAGAACCCCGAATAAATTTTTTTCATTGGCATCCATCTCGCGTGCGACACTCGCGGCCAGACCAATACTGGCGACATTCACGAAAAGGTGTCCATTGACGCAACCGACATCGACCTCATGAATCTCGCCGCTGGCCAAAACGTCCACAGCCCTCAGAGGTTCGAGCGGAATTTGGAGCGTTCGCGCGAAGTCGTTTGCCGTCCCGAGCGGAATGATCCCAACTGGTTTCCCAGCCTTGATCAGTTCTTCCAAAGCGAGATTTAACGAACCATCACCGCCGGCGACATAGATGACGTCGTAGGCGTCGCCACACCTTGTGATGTAGTCGTCAAGTTCGATCTCGGCCATGTCCTCGACGTGAACCTCGTGATAACGGCTCAGTTGCGCCCCGATATCCCCACCAGAGGCCTCGGCTCGCGAAGCGCCGTAGTTGATCAACAGCAAAGCGCGCGCCGGATTGTGTTGAGACATTGTCGCCTGAACCATTCATACGGATCTGCTTTGCTTTGGCACGTGTGAGAACGACCCGCGCCCACCAACGCCGACGCACCGCCCCCGAGCGTGCGCCTAGATCATTTCCGGTTTAGTTGCAGACCGTTCGCAACCGGGGCCGTCGCCGGCTAAACCGGAAAAAATGATCTACTCCAATAGTGTAGAGTGGGACTACCGACCCCAGTGAAATCGCGAAAGCGATCCCACCAAGGTCGGCCCCCCTCTAGTCGGCCCGACGACGGTTGCGAACGGACCACTTGATACGGAAAGTTTGAACAAAGTCCGTCCCGGTTGGTTCCCGCCAGTCGACTGTGCGTTGGCCGGTCTCAATCATCTTGAGGAAGGCCGCTCGGTTCAGGGTGGAGCAGCGTGTGCAGTTAAGCGACCGGAACGTGCGATGGGTGGCAGCCGTCACGGGTATTGCCCTGATCGTTTTCATCGCAACGGCGTTGGCGGTCTCGAACGGTATGACGGCGGCCATTGATCGCAGTTTGATGCTCGAATTGCGCGAGCCCGCCAATCGGTCCGATCCGATCGGCCCGAGCTGGTTCGAAGAGGCCGCTGCCGAGTTCACGACCCTTGGCGGCTACACCGTCATCGCAACGTTTGCAATCGTCGCAGCCCTCGGTCTGGTGATCGTCGGCCAGTGGCGCGCGACAGTCTTTCTCGGCGCCTCGCTGATCAGCGGCGTCGGCGTATCGACCTTGGCAAAGCAGCTTTTTGAGCGGTCACGGCCGAATCTCGTCGACCACCTCGATACCGTCACTACATGGAGTTTTCCAAGCGCCCACGCGCTATTCGGCATGCTCGCATGGCTGACCATGGCGACGGTTCTCGCCCGGTTTGTGCGGAACAATAAATTCCGCGCCTACATCGTCTCCGTCGCCGCGACCATTGGTCTGCTGATCGGCTTGTCACGTATTTACCTTGGGGTACATTGGCCGAGCGATGTCCTCGCGGGATGGGCTCTCGGTATTGCCTGGGCCGGCACATGCTGGTTGACGGCACGGGGGCTCGGGCGGCGATTGCGCCGGTACGCCAGTCCTTGAAGAGGGCGCGCCAAGAGAGCGCTTTAGTTTGTCATTATTGTTGGAACCCGTGGTCAAACATTTACCTTTAAGCTCATGCTTCGATTGGCACGTCCGGCGCCTTTGCTAATTTTATCACGGGCGTTTCATGAGAGCGGGGTGCGCTGAGGGTTGAGGGATGCTGTTGTTTCGCGAAGTCAGTTCGATGAACCGGTCGGAGGCTTACGAGTTGCTGGCCGGCGGTTCGATCGGCCATCCGCCATCAACGACGTCACCGCGACCGGGGCGCCGAGCTTGGTTGTGGGCCGAGATGGTGGTGTTTTTCGTCGCCGTGCCAATACTGATGCGTTGGGCGATCCACGACCAGCATATCCCGCTGGTCCTTGTCCTTCAGCCGCTTCTTCTCGGCTTCATCCTTTATCTCTTGTGGGATGATACCTTCCACCTCAAAGGCGAGTTGGCGCGCGGCTTCGCTTGGCGCCACCTCGCCTGGATAACGCTTTGCTTTGGCATCGTCGGCAGCGCGATCGCGGTGGCGACCTGGGCCATTTTCCCCGGACGCTTCTTGTGGTTGCCGCTCTATCGCCCCGAATTCTGGGCGGCCCTGCTGCTACTTTATCCAATATTCTCGGTCATCCCGCAGGAGCTCGTCTACCGCACCTTCTTCTTCCACCGCTACGGCCCGATCTTCGCCAACGCCCGCTGGGCAATGGTGATCACCAATGGCGTCCTGTTCGGCTTCGCTCACATCATCTTCAACAACTGGATCGCGGTCGCAGGCTCTGCAGCCGTCGGAACCATCATCGCCTACCGCTACTGGATGACGCGCTCGTTCTGGGCTGCATGGTTCGAACATGCCCTGTATGGCTGCCTGATCTTTACCGTCGGCCTCGGCATCTTCTTCTACACCGGTGTCTCGAATTTCTGAGCACCCAACGCCAGCCGGCCCTGCACGTAAACCACGTTGCAAACGTTTGCTCGCGAGCCGTGTGACGCGAAGTAGGTTTCCGGCGTCCATTGTAGTGTTCGGGGTCCATCTTCAGAAGGACGGTCAGCGACCGGCAGCACTATTTCCAACCTGCTCCACATTCTGCAGCCCTCGATGGCGCTGTTCCTTTTTCTGGTCGCGGGCTTGATCCTGCTCCTCGCTGGCGGCCGGCGTATCGCCAGCCTTGTCCTCACATTGGCGGTTGTCGGCTATGCGGTACTTGGCCTTTCGCCGCTTTCCCGGTTGCTTCTCCTGCCGCTTGAGGAACACTTTCCGGCCGCCAACATCTCTGATCTCCCGCGCGCGCCGGCGGGCATCATCGTCCTTGGCGGTGCCGTGAACACGCGCGTCAGCCGGACGCGAGGGCGCCCGGTTCTCAACGATGCCGCCGAACGCAAGCTCGTCGGCGCGGCTCTCGCGCGGCGATTTCCCACGGCCCGTCTCCTCGTCTCAAACGGCCGCGTCACCCGCATCGACAAGCAAGACCCCTACGGCTACGTCGAATACCGCGTCTTCGAGAGCCTTGGCATCGCGCGCGACCGCATTATTTTTGAGAAAGCGTCGTCCGACACCTATGACAACGCGGTGAATGGCAAGGCCACCGCGAAACCCGAACAGGGCGATCTCTGGCTCCTGGTCACGTCTGCCCGGCACATGCCGCGCGCCGTGGGCGTCTTCCGCCGCGTCGGCTTTGATGTCGTGCCCTGGCCCGTCGATTATTGGACAGCCGGTCGGACCGACGTGTGGCGTCCCTTCCGCCGCCCCGCCGACGGCCTCAAATTCGCCGACGCAGCCTTCAAGGAATGGGCCGGTCTTGCCTACTACTGGCTCAGCGGCCGAACGGGCAGCTTTCTTCCGTCTTCCGGGCAACCGGCCATCATGCGGGCCGAGGGCCGCGTCGCCGACCAGGGCAGGCGCTGAGGAGAACGGTTTTCGCAAGAGGCTGCCGCCT
>CAZWCL010000093.1:0-9727 GCA_964632265.1 uncultured Hyphomicrobiaceae bacterium
ATCTCGTCTGCCCGGTCGGGGGGCGCTGGGCAATGGTTTACTGGTCGGCGGATGTTCTGACTCACCGGCTGACACCTCAACTTCGGGCATTGCTGTTCATGGGCGCAAACACCGCTGTTCAGCGGATAAGCGATCTCGTGGAAATCAAGGCGCGAAAGGAAAGTGACAGTGCCGAGTTGACGCCGCGCGAACTGGCGGTGCTCTATTCACTCTCGCGAGGAAACCGAGTGGCTGATACGGCGCGAGAGCTCGAAATCGGAGAAGCCACGGTTCGGACGCATCTCAAGAACGCTCAATCGAAACTTGAAGCGCGGACGCAGACGCTTGCTGTCGCCAAAGCTATTCGGCAGCGGCTTATACCGTGAGGTGGTTCCAGGCGTGGGGAAGCCGGCAAAAAGTTTGAGAAAATACGGCGTTGTGTCTCGGTCAAACGTCGACGAATTGAATTAATTATCAGACAGCAGACAATTTGAAGATCCTGACAGAGAGTGTTCGACCTGCGTTGCGCGCCGTCCCGATAAAATGAAGTCCAGAGTAACTTGTTGATTTAAAAACTTTCCAAGTATCTGGCGCAGAAGCTATTTTTGGCGGTTTTCCCACGTGCTAATTTATTTGTGGCCCTCCCCAAAAATGATGATAGGAAGCTTTGGCGAACGTCGGCATGGTCCTCACCGCTTCTGCGCCGATCAGCAACGTCGCCAAATGATTTCGTTCACACTGGTTCGGCTCGGGGGGGCTTGTTCCGGTGTGATCCAGGGCCAGTCCGTAATGATACCTGCATCTTGCGGACTGGCCCGTTCCATTCGCGATGGCTCGCGCCGTATCCCGGTCGTCGCGCTATGCGACCCATTCGCTGACGGGCGCGTTGGCATCCTGAAGTGGCTGGGCAATGATGTCGACGAGGGCTGGGCCTTCGTGGCGAGCTGCTTCGCGCAGGATGCTCTGCAGGGCGCGGGGATCTTTCACCTGCCAGGTCTTGAGGCCGTAAGCGGCCGCGACCGCGGCATGGTCCGTTCGGGTGAAGTCGACCGAAAAATAGCGCTCCTCGAAGCCGGATTTTTGACCGGCCTTGATCCACCCGAAGACCGAGTTCGAAAACACGATGAAAAGAATCGGCAGGTTCAGCCGTGTGATCGTCTCGAATTCGCCGACGGAAAAAGCGAAACTGCCGTCGCCCATGACGGAGACGACCTTGGCGTTAGGGCGGCCGACCTGGGCGCCCATGGCGGCGGCCATCGAATACCCAAGGGCGCCATGCGCCCTGTTGGAAATGAAGTGCCGGCCGGCCTTGTTGAATTTGTAGAATGCGGAGAAGTACGGACACGGCGTGCCAGGGTCACAAACGACTACGGCATCGTCAGCAAGGACAGCGTTCAGATCAGCAACGACCCGTTCGGGTTTGATTGGGGTGTCGTTCGATGCGGCCAGGGCGTCGAAGGCAGAAAATTTCTCGTGTTTGGCTGATCTTACGCGTGCGGCGCCGCCGAAGTCCGTTTTGTGGTCGGTACTGTCAAGGGCTTCTTTGACTGCGGCGAGCGCCAGCTTCGCGTCGGCGAGCACCGGATAAGCCGTCTCGTAACTTGCCGAGATCGCCATGGGGTCGTTGTCAATGTGAATGATGGTGGTGCCGGGTTTTGGAAAACGCCAGCGCTCAGTCGTGACGGAGCCGGCGCGGCAGCCGATGAAGACAACGAGATCAGCTTCCTCGATGACCTTGCGGGTTGCAAGGACGCCACCGTTCGAGCCGACGACGCCAAGGCAGTTGGCATGGTTCTCCGCGAGGCTGCCCTGACCCGACACGGTTGTGGCGACGACGATGTCGAGGCGCTCGGCGAGAGCCGAGAGTTCGCTTTCGGCGCCGGCGAGGACCACGCCGCCGCCGCACACGATGGCCGGATTACGGGCCTGTAGAAGTGCATCGACGGCTTGTTCGACAGCCTGAGGGTTGGGTGCGACGCGCCAAGCGGGGAAGTTGCCGAACTCGCTCTGAGCCCATATGTCGGCGCCGTTGACCGGTTGCTTCTGGACGTCGAAGGGCAGGCCGAGATGTGCGGCGCCCGGCCGGCCCGTGGTCATTGCACGGAATGATGCGCGGACCATGTTGGGCAAGCGATCGGCGCTGTCGATCAGGCCATTGAATTTCGTGAGCGGGCGGAAAAGGCCGGTCTGGTCAAGTTCGGTGAGGGGAAATTTCCCCTGCGAGGTGACGGCGACATCGGTGGTGATGGCGAGGAGCGGCACCGAGGATTCATTGGCCTCGACGACGCCTGGCAACATGTAGGTCGCGCCGCCGCCGCTTGGCCCTTCGCACACCCCCGGTTTGCCGGTGACGCGGGCATAGCCGTCGGCCATATAGGCAGCGTGACGTTCGTCGCGCGTCAGAAAATGCGTCATGCCGCGGGCGTTGCGATGGAGGGCGTCATAAAGTGGTAGGGAGGTGTCGCCGCAGAGGCCGAAAATGTTTTCGACGCCGTGAGCCGCCAACAAGGCGACCATGGCCTCGGCTCCCGTCATTGAATTGGGCTGGGCCTGATCCGACACAGTAGGCTGGGTACTCGATGACGTGGCGATCGGCGCTTTGGCTTTGTCCTGCTCCGGCATTGCTTTTCCCTATTGTCGTCTTGTTGATCTGACCATTCCGGCAATATGCTGATGGCATGACGTTATTCATGGTGTTTAACAATTCATCGCATTCGGTACGGTGAATGACTTGACTTCTGGTGGCGGTGCTCACATGGTCGCTGCGACAAAAGGCCGACATCAAGATCGACCTGGGGTCTAGGGAGACTCAGCAGAACAGGGTGAAGCGTCGCCGCTTCATCCTGATTTTGTGTGGCATCCCAGGTTTGGCCTTCGATCCTGACCTTTGTGTTCTTGGCGCGCTTTCTTTCCCGGGGCTCCGGCTGAAAGCCTAGAACCGCAGTTTGTCCTGCATGATGCGCCGGCCGATGGCCCAGCGGTGCACCTCGGACGGTCCATCATAAATGCGAAAGCCGCGGACCTCGCGGAAGATCCGTTCCACGGGTGTGTCTGCGGTGAGGCCACTGCCGCCAAGGATCTGCAATGAGCGATCGACGACGCGGTAGATCGCTTCTGAGCAGATGACCTTGGCGATCGAGCTTTCGGACGAAGCGCGCTCGCCCTTGTCGAGGGACGACGCACAGCGCCAAATGACCAAGCGCGCAGTATGCATGTCCATGACGTTGTCGGCCAGTTGAAAGCTCACGCCTTCATGCTCGCCGAGCTTCTTGCCGAATGCCTCGCGCGTTTTCGCGTATTCGACAGCGGTGTCGTGACAGCGGCGCGCTGCGCCGAGCCAACGCATACAATGGGTGAGGCGTGCGGGCGCGAGGCGAACCTGAGCGTACTGGAAGCCTTTGCCGACTTCACCGAGGACGTCGTCGCCGGAGACCTTGAGATCGTCGATCTCTATGACCGAGTGGCCCCCCATGAACGAGCCATCCATGGTATCGAGCGTGCGCTCTATCTTGAAATCTTCATGCGGCAGTTCTTTCAGAAACATTGTGCAGTCGCCCGGCCCGTCGCCAGTGCGTGCCATGATGATCGTGAAAGCCGCGCCGTCAGCACCGGTGATCAGCCATTTACGCCCGTTGATGACCCAGCCGTTGCCGTCGGGTTCAGCGCGCGTCTTGAGCATGCTTGGATCTGCGCCGGCGCCACCTGATGGCTCGGTCATCGCGAAACAGGAGCGCACGTCGCCGCGGGCAAGCGGCGCCAGAAAGCGTTCCTTCTGAGCCGGCGTGCCGACGGCTTCGAGGAGGTGGATGTTGCCTTCGTCGGGGGCGTGGCAGTGGAGTGCGATGGGGCCGAGTATTGAATACCCGGCTGCTTCGAAAACCACGGCTTTTTCGAAGTGTGAGAGGTTGCGGCCGCCATACTCTTCCGGCACATGTACGGCAAGGAGACTGGCAGCCTTGGCCTTTTCGTTGAGCGCCTTGCGCAGGTCGTCTCCGGGGCCATGATCTCGCCAACGGGGGTCCTGCTCCATTGGTATGACTTCGTCGCGCACGAAGGCGTCGACCTCGGACTTGAGTTTGGCCAGGTCTGCAGGCAGATCGAAATCCATTGGATCCTCGCGGGTTTGTTTCATCGTCCGTTAAGAGCGCGGGCGGGCTGAGCACGCCGGAGCAATCTGGTGATCAGCAACCGAATTGATCGTCTGGCCACGCTAGGAAATTCCGGCCAGTTGGGCCATTTTGCAGGCTCGACAATTTGAGGAGCGCCACGGCGACATGATTACCATCAAGCACGACGACCTTGCCAATTTTGTCCGCGATATATTTGCCAAGGCCGGCTGCTCGGACGCAGAGGCAGAACAACTCGGACGATCACTGGTCGGCGCTAACCTGACGGGGCATGACAGTCACGGCGTGGTTCGGGTGCCAAGGTATCTCGAGTGGCTTGCCTCGGGCGACTTCGTTGCCGACCGCACGCTCGAGACTGTCATCGACACACCGTCGATGGTGGTGGTCGACGGGCAGTATGGATTTGGCCAGTCGATGGCGAAGCAGGCCGTTGCACTCGGTATCGAACGCACGAAGCAACACGGCCTTGCACTGGTTGCGCTGCGCAATTCGGGGCACGTCGGGCGCGTCGGGGAATGGGCGGAGATGGCTGCAGCGGCCGGGCTGGTCTCGATCCATCACGTCAATGCCCCGGCTTCTTTGCTCGTGGCGCCGTTCGGTGCGATCGATCGGCGGTTCTCGACGGCACCCTACGCTTGCGGTGTGCCGCGAAAGTCGGGCGCCGATCCGCTGATACTCGATTTTGCGACCTCGGTCGTTGCGGAGGGCAAGGTTCTCGTCGCGAGCCAGGGTGGCAAGCCGCTTCCGGACCATGCCCTGGTCAGCGAAGACGGGACGATCGGGCCTGATCCGCACTATCTTTACGGCGACTACGAAGCGTCAGGGCCGCGCAACTACAGGAATGGCCGTGGTGCTATTCGCGCGATGGGCGACCACAAAGGTTCCGGGCTGGCGTTCATGGTCGAGGTGCTCGGCGGTTCGCTCACCGGCACAGGGGCGCCCGAGGAAGGCCGCCGTTGGGCCAACGGCATGTTGTCGATCTACATCGATCCGGAGCGTATCGACCCCGATGGCTTCTTCCCGCGCGACGTTGAACGTTATTTCGAACTCTACAAATCTGCACGGCCAATCGAGCCGGGAGGCGAGGTGCTGGCACCCGGTGAAAAGGAGGTTGCGACACGAAAGGAACGACAAGCGAACGGCATCCCAATATCGGACGAAACGTGGTCCAACAT
This sequence comes from uncultured Hyphomicrobiaceae bacterium, assembly GCA_964632265.1. GTDB lineage: Bacteria > Pseudomonadota > Alphaproteobacteria > Rhizobiales > Hyphomicrobiaceae > CAJQQK01. The sequence continues at coordinate 5,282 of CAZWCL010000093.1, forward strand.
CACATCGAAGGCTCAGGCGGTGGGCGTGAACTCGCTTCCGGACGTGATTACAAGCTGACATTCGACGGGCCCGCTCAACTCGTCCAATTGAAACGACTTGCCAAACAGGAGACGCAACCCGTGGCCGCCCAAGACTATTTTGAAGAACTCGCCAAGTACGACACGCCGACGATCTGCAACGCATTGGAAGTCATTGATGCCAGTCACCGCGGAGAAGGGTTCACGCGGCGTCCCCTGGTCAATCCATTTCCTGATAATGGCTCGTTTATCGGCTTTGCGCGTACAGCGACGATACGGGCAACGCACGGCAACGAAGTAATCGGCGAGGCGGCCAAAAAGCAGCGCCTCGATTACTATCAGTACTTCGCAGAAGACGGGCCGACACCGTCGGTCGCCGTAATTCAGGATCTCGATGGTCCGGACGCGGGGACGGGATGTTTCTGGGGCGAGGTAAACTCGAACATCCACAAGGGGCTCGGCGGCGTCGGCGTGGTGACTGATGGCGGCATCCGCGATATCGGCGATTGGGCGGATGGGTTCAATGCACTCGCCGGCTGCATTACGCCGAGCCATGCCCACGTCCACCTCGCGGGTTTTGGCCAGGCGGTGCGAGTGGCCGGCATGATGGTGCGGTCGGGTGACATTATTCACGCGGACCGGCACGGTGCCGTTGTGATTCCGGCAGATAAAATCGCCAAGGTGCCGGAAGCTATAGACTTCATGGCGCGTAAAGAGGCGGTGATCCTGGACCTTGCAAAGGCACCGGGCTTTACGATCGACAAGCTGCGCGAAGCAATGGCGAAGCAGGACGAAATCCACTGACGTCACGTAACGGCATGGCGGTCACGACACGGGCGCGCCTGCACCGCTGGTTTTTTGCAATGCTCCTGCGCGTTCTCTGCATGGATTATGGTGCATCTCGGTCTTGTACGGCAGCAGGCGTGCGCTAATTATCGTTGCGTCAGGAGGTGAGAGATCTTCACGTCCGGGCTTTCGCGATCCTGATCGAAGCGCAGTCGCCTCTGCGTGTTGCTGCCATGCTTTGAGCGGCGGCTTTAAGGCGTTACGCCCATGTCTGCTTTTTCTGACCTTCTCGCTGCGACTGCGTTTGCGGCAGCCGTTCTTGGTGTTCTTGCATTCTTGCGTCGTCTTACCCGTTCGGCGACGGCGCCGCGGTTCCTGGAAAATCCAGCTGTGACCGGTCTCCTGGCTCTGGTGTCGACAATCGTCATTGTCGCGGCGATGCATAGTCTCGGTCTTGCCCTGATGCCGATCACCGGCTCGATTGGCTGGACGCTCATTGCTGTCGTGGCAGGTTTTGCCGTGCTGTGGTCCGTGATCCGCGTGATTGTGCCGCTTCGCGATGCGATGCCGGTCGCCGGCCAAGCGATCACGGGGGCACCGGTTGCACCGTTAGCGTAGCTCCTTTGTCGGCGGGGCGCAGCGATCGAGCTTCGCACCGCCGGTCACATGCCCACTTCAGACCCGCCGTAGGCGTTTGCGTAGCCGTTTCAGCCGCGGCATGCGCGGGCGGCTGACATGACGCCAGCGCCGCGGAGGTGCAATGTAGCCGGAGTCGATCGGGTAGGTTTCCATTGGCCCTGCGTGGATCTCGGAGATGTGGGCGCGCTCACGCAGGTACGTCCACGCCTGTCCGAGCGGCTGGCTCGTCTCGTCCATCGGCTCGACTTCGATCATGATGCGCCGATAACCCTTTGGCAGATGCACGCTCTCGAGAACGTCCAGCTCGGTCAGCACGCTGTCGCTGACGCGATAGGCCTCGCCGGTGACCTGGTGGCCATCGCCTGGCTCGTTGAGAAGGTTGGGTGTGCGCCAGCGTCCCGCTATGACCAGCGGATAGGTCTCTACTGTCCTGTAATTTCCAATGAACACGGCACGAGGCAAGCCGATGTGTGAGTTGGGAAAGCCATGTTTCAATGTGCCATAGACGAAGACAATGTGGGGCATATGAGGTGCCGAAGATTGGATTTGGTGGGCGGCGCCGTCTGTTGCGGGTCGATCCACTCATGGCGTGACGGGATTGGAAAAGCAATAGGCCGGAATCGGGTGTTCAGCACGCGTTGGGCGTGCCGGGGGACCGGGAATGACCCGTGAGACAAGAAAACGGTGACGGCCACAAAAAAGGGGCGGCGCTAGCGGGCGCCGCCCCCTGCAGGTCTCTATCATTGCGTCAATGGAGGACGCCTCTACCAGCTCCTTTTGGGGCCTGTGTCTATGTGGAAGAGGCCGCCGCCATAGTGCTTGTAGCCGCCGGCCACGCCACGCAGGTAACGTGCTGCCTTGCCGATATTGCCGAATACGCGGAGATCGGCTGCGCGGCCCTTTAGGTGCCAGGAGTTGGATGCGCCACCCACGCGGCGGTTGCGGCGGCGACTGCGGCATGTCGAGGTGACGCGGACGCGGCCGAAATTCCGGGCGACGTAATTGATGGCCTTGCGCAGGCGGGCGGGCAGGCAGCGGCTGCTTGCTGCCCACTTTATGCGGGCGCCACCGCCGGTGATGCTACGCTTGGGCTTTTGTTTTTCGCTCTTTGGTACGGCAACCGGGCTGGAGCCGAGGCTCGCGACGCGGCTGTTCTTCTTTGAGTTTTTGGAGTTCTTTGAGCGGCGTGCCGCCTTGTTGAGCTTTGCCTCACGGCGCTTGATGATGCGGCTCGGAATGCGGCGGCGATTGGCGGCACGGCGTTGCTTTGCCGTACGGCGGGCGTTGTTGCGGCCCTTGCGACGCGGTTTCGATGTGCTTTTCCTTTTGCTTGAGCCCGCCGCGGTGCGCGGGGTTGCCGAAGCGGTTTTCTTCGCTTCAGCCTTCTTGGTTTTGCGATAGATGCTGGGCGAGACCCAACCCTTGCGGTGGAACAGTCCGCCCTTGGCGGATTCCAAGGCTTCGCCGGCGGAACTCGTCGCCGTCGTGGCGGCGTTGGATGCTGCTATGAATGCCAGAAGTATTAGTGCCTTGACGGCAAGTGCTTGGAAGGCAGGAAACTTTGCAGCAAGACGGATTCGTCCCGCTGTGGAAAACGCAGTACTCATGATTTGTCGTGTCTCCCCTTTCGCTCGATGGCATCCGGAAGGAACTTGGGTCAGGGATGCTTTGAGTTATTTCGAGCGTCGTTGGTCGGCAGTGCGGTCGTTGATGCCGCGGGGAGGGGTTCTGGAAGCACGGTCTTGAAGATGCAAGTCGTGATTTTCTTATAGTTAACACAAGTATTTCTTATGCTCAGTAAGGATAATCTCCGTTTTACTCAAATTTCTTCAAAGAATACATGTCGCCTTCTGCATTTGGTAAAATATATTTGGACACAAGATACCCGCAAGCGAATATTCGGCTCTTTGAAGACTGTGGAAAATGTGTGGACAACAGCCATGAATGGGAAACGCAAGGACTGAGACTTTCAGAGCAAGTCGAGTTCAAGCGTCTCCCAGTCATCGCTGATCGGGCGGCGCATTATTGCGGTCTTTGCCCTGCGGCGATAGTTCGCGATTTGGATATGCAGCCTCGACGTGTGACTAGGTCATGCCTGCTTCTTTGGCGTGTAGAAGCGCCGTTATCAAGGAATTGACCGGCGTTGCGACCCCAACCTTGCCACCTTCGCGCGGAATGGCACCGTTGATGTTGTCGATTTCGGCTTTGCGGCCGGCGAGGTGATCTAGCAGCATGGACGGACGCGCGCCGGGAATCTTCGCGCCGAAATTTCGCACGTAGGCGACGGGGTCGTCGAAGTCGAGCTCGATGCCCTTGGCGCGTGCGACGTTTGCGGCTTCGAGGGCACAAGCGCTTGCGATCGACCAGGCATGTGGCGAGGCTTGTACTTCGCCCACTGTCAAGCCGGTAAGAGTGCAAGTGCCTGAGTATGTACAGTTACAAATCAGCTTTTCCCAGACCATCTTGTGGATGTCGTCGAAGGTGAGGACCTTGAAACCACCAGCGCGCCAGGCTTCGGCAACGGTTTCCAGCCGGTCTGTCATGCCGCCGTCCATCTCGCCGAGGCGGAGGAATTCCATGCCATTGTGATGCGCATGCCCGGGCCCCTTCATCGAGGCGCCGAAACCTCCGACGACGCCCATCATGATCCGGCCCGATCCGACAATTTCGGCGACACGATCGGCACTGCCGAGGCCGTTCTGGATGGCGAGAATGGGTGCCGTCGGTTTGGCGATGGCGAGGGCCAGCTTGGCGGCTTCATCCACGCCTTCATGCTTGGTTGCGATGATGACGAGGTCGGCGTCGCTGACGCTGGCGCCATCAGTGGATGCCTGCATTTTCACGGTGCGGTCGCCGCTGGCGCCTTCGACGCGCAGGCCCTTTTCCTCAATGGCTGCGACGTGATCGGCCCATTTGTCGATCGCAATGACCTCGTGTCCGCCCTGGTCGGCGAGCAGGCCGGCATAGACCGATCCCATGGCGCCGACGCCGATGATGGCAATC
>CAZWCL010000094.1:0-9707 GCA_964632265.1 uncultured Hyphomicrobiaceae bacterium
CGGCTGAGCGCACGCCGATCCCGCGCTTTGATGCTCGCGCGCGAAAACTCTTGATCTCGGGATCGTTCCAGCGCACCGAAAGCTGCTGCTTGCCGCCGGTAGACTGGGCGACCGCTGCGACGGCACCGACAAGCCCAAAGAAAACAACCGCCAGGAGACGTATAATTCCTGCCCCGGCAACTGATATCGAAGGTTGAATACTCATACGGCTAACCCTCCCCGGCGCCTATTTCAACGGTGCCGGCTCAATGTTCGCGCTCGACTGGTCTGCTAGGGCTACGGCCTGCGGAGCCATGATCGGTACTATGTGAGGCGATTTCGCCTTTTTATGCGGCCAAAGAGAGGTCCGTTATCGCCCAGCTTATGAGACTACCGCCCGTTTCCGTCCGATGCGCTGTCATCTTCGTGTCTCTCTAATGTAACGGCCCTTCTGTTCGTTGGCCAAGACGCATCGTAGTCGCTCAAAATTTTGTACACTCAGGTGATGCTGTTTAGTTGCGGGAAGAAATTTCAATGCGTTGGTTCGTGTTCTGGATACTCGGCCCGCTGACCGTGCTGGGAATGGGCGTCGTCGCATTAGTGCGCGATCCTCCCGACGCGGTCCTGCTCAAGAGCTTTGCCGACGAAATACGCGCGCGGACCGGATATGAAATCAGCTACAGCAACGCGTCTTCGGTCGCGCTGTGGCCGAAGGGACGTATTGTTCTGCGCGATGTGCGTATCAACCGGCCGGCACTCTATCCGACACGTGGCGGCGTTGTCGTGGATGCGGCAACGCTTTCGCTGGATTTTGACGCACGTCAGGTGGCGCAAGGGCGGCGCATCACGCGTATCACGGTCGACCAACCGACGCTGACGCTCCATGCAGCCGATCTTCGCAATCTGCGTGCACGTAGCGCCGACTTGCGGCGTCAGGATGCGCCTGATCTGGTTTTCGGCTTAGTCGAAGTCCGCGAAGGTTTATTCAGCTACCATCGCGAGGCCAGCAATCCCGACGTCTCGTTCGGCGGCATCAACGCCACCCTGACGAACGTCAATCTCAGCCAAGTCGATAAGCTCGACGCGACTTTTGTTTGGCGCGGCGTCAAAACAAAGATCAGTGGAAACATGACACGCGCCGACGCTCAGCGCTCAGAGGTAGACATCACACTCACCTCCAAGCTCGGCCAGGCAAGCTTTGAGGGCACGGTGCGCGGCGAGGTGAGTACCGAACTCGAAGGTACGGCGGATATCACAGCGCGCTCGATCAATTCGGCGCTCAGATGGCTGGATATTGATCCCGGCTATGAACTGCCCGCGTTGGCGAAGAGCGCGACGCTCAAAGGACCCATTGTGCTCAGCGGGCGCCAACTCTGGCTCAAGGGCACCACGATCAATGCGCCAATGGCGCGGGGACTGGTCGATGTCGCACTCGACTGGCGCTCTTCCCGCCTGCGGCTTTCCGGTGAGACGCGCTTCGACAGCCTCAATCTCGATCTGCTGGCAACATCGCCGCCGTCCCTTTCGATGCCGGCGGCGCGAACGGCCCATAGAACCGCGCGCACCGTCATCGACTTCAAACGCGATATCACCGATTATCTGGACACATTGAAAAACGGTCGCCACGGTGAAAGACGGAGCCGCGACGTTTCCGTTTCAGCCCCGCCAGCGTTCCGCGCAAATGCCGGCCGGGATCCTACCGCCACTCGACCGCCGATCCCGTTTGAAACTTTACGCGCCCTGGACATCGATCTCCTGCAGACCGTCAAACGCCTTACTGTCGGCGGTCATCACGTTGCAGCCGCCACTGTCGCGACCAAACTCGATGATGGGCGATTGGACCTCGACATCCGGCAGGCGACCTGGGCGGGCGGGCTTTGGAGCGGTTTGCTGGCGGTCGATGCGCGCGCGCCGATTGTGCGCCACGCGGTTCGTCTCAAAGGCCGGAACGCAGACGCCGCGGTTCTCTCTGAAGGATTATTCGGTCACAGACTGGTCGATGGCAGAGCTCGCATCGAGACCGATCTCACCGCGCAGGGCGACGACGCCTCACAATGGCTCGCTTCGCTTACCGGTCGGGCCGATTTCGATCTCAGGGAAGGTCGCCTTCATGGATACGATGTAGCGGCGATTCTCAGAAACTGGTTGGTACGGCGCAGGTTTGATCCCGCCGAGAAGACGCCGTTTGAAAAGCTCACCGGGCGCGTGCGAGTGCGCGATGGGCTGCTTCGAACGGTCGGCCCGCTGACGTTGCGCGGACAAAAGGTCGAAATCGACAGTAGTGGGCGGTTATGGCTTCACAAAAAGTGGCTTGACCAGCGGGTTCGTGCCCGATTGATGCCGCCGCCGAGCCGGCTCCTGGTGCCTGTGCGGATCAGCGGTCCCTGGGCTGCACCGCGCGTAGCACTGGATTTCGGTATTCTGTCGACCCGTCCTGGACGCTATGCGCTGCCGGTTGAGCCAAGACGGTCGCCACGCGGCGCGCGCGTTGCCAAGGAAGGGGAGGCGGCACTAGAGGAGTTGCCACAGGCGCTCTCCGAGCGTATCCGGCAGGCGCTCGGCGATCCGCAGCAGCGTTCGAAAATGCCGGAGGATCTGCGCGATGCGCTTTCGAAGCTCGTCAATTAGCTGGTTGGCGACGATTTTCAGTGAGGCGTGGCGCGGGTGACCTTGCCAACGCTCTTCGTCAAAGTCCAAAATCTGTTTCAATATTCCCGCGTTTTTAGTGCCGAACTTCAGGGTGCGTGGTTCATGAATACTGTTTTGAAGCACCGCGTTGCCGGCCTCTTGGCAGGGCTCGTTCTGGGGCTTTCAACGGGTGTCGTCCCGAACGGCGGCGCGATGGCGCAAACCTGCAAGTTCGATAAACGCTCCCTGCAACCGCTTCCTTTCGACCTTCACCTCGAGCAACCGGCGCCAGACAAGCCGGAAGGTGACCTGGCTGGTGACGGCGGCGGCGCCGGTCAGGACGGGGAACAGCCGCAGCCGCCATCCAGAACATTTGCTTACTATCCGCCCGGCGAAATCAACCCCAAGAACCCGAGCCGCAACCGGGGCCGTACCGGCGACCGTTTGGTCTACGCGCCGAACATGATCTTTCCGCTGAAACTGCCCAACGCCATGCATCCGCACATGAACTCGCAGATTTATGGTTATGGCGGCGGCGGATGGGGTGGCAAGGGTGCGGCAGGGGGATCGGAATGTGATCCGCGAAACTACGATCCCTTCAAACAGCGCGACAACTATTGCGAGGTACGCGGCTGGCGCATGCCGCTCTGCCCGTCGGGGACCGGGCATCAGGGACTCGACATCCGGCCTCCTGACTGTCGCGATGCTAAATGGCAGGTCGTCGCCGTGGTCGATGGTAAAATAACTCGGGTCACGCGCAATACCACGGTGGTCCTCAAGGGCGACGACGGCACCTATTATTATTACCTGCACATGGACCCGCGCACGATCCCCGCGCACGTTCGCAATAAGGGGCGGGTGCGCCAGGGTGATGTTCTCGGCAAGGTGTCAAAATACATGAAGGGGCGACGGCTGACGACCATCCATCTGCATTTCATGGCACGCCAGAACGTCATGACGAGCGCAGGCAAGAGCCTTCGGACGTATGTACCCATCTACACATCGCTGATCGCAGCGCTGCGCAAGGCTAAAGGTCTCGGGCCGTCGATCGACAAGAATGGCAACCTGATTGTCGACGCAAACTATGAAATCGGTGCAAAGGTACCAGAGCCACCACCTGCAGATCCAGACGCTGACGCCACGCCTGAGCCGCCGACCAAGCCGGACACGCCGGTGTCGACTGATCCCAGCGATACAAGTGGACCGGTCGTCGATGAGCCAGATGCCAGCGGCGATCTCACCGAACGCATTGCAGCGCTCGAGCGTGAACTGACCGAACTCAAGGTTGAAAGCGAACGGGAGATCGCGGTCGCCCAAGGCCGGGCGAGTGCTGCCGAAGCACGCATTGCAATTCTTGAGGATGAACTCGCACGCGCGGGCCGCCGCCTCGAAGCACAGGACGGCGCCCACAAGCTCAGCAATGCGGCAGCCGCACAGCGCGAAGCCGATCTCAAGACGCGCCTGGATCAAACACTTCTGAACCTTGAGAGGGCTTCCGCCGAACTCAGATCCCTCAAAGAAGGGGATAACGCTCCAAGTGTCTGGGAACGTTCTCGAAAGTGGTGGAAAGACTTATGGGGTTACCGAGCCGCCTCGACGGCGTCGCCCAATGGCTGAATATTGACCTTTTTGGCTCGTAGGCTTGAGAGGGCTGGTGGTGTCGATGGCTGATAGGTGCGATCGGCAAGGAGGGTTCAGATGACACGATGCGCTAGATCGTCGGAGCGGACAACGGACCTTTTTCGATCTGCCAACCGGCCCAGGGCGATCTGGTTCACCGCAATCCGGCCGATGCAGACACGAAAAACATCAGATAGCCGCGCCAAGGCGGTGATGACTTGCTGCGCTGTCTTCGTTGCAGCCGCTGCCGCAGTACCGCTTGCCGATATCACGCAAGCACAGGAGGGCTCGGCGTCGGGCGCCCGGGTGCGCAGCCTGCTTGAAAACAACTTCGACATCGGAAGCCGCCAAGCCGCGCCGCGGGCGAGACCGAGGTTCAGGAGCCTGGCCCCGCCGCCTACGGGCGAAAGCGCGGATCGGACCGATGGTCCAGTGTCCCGTGGGAGACTGTCCGGCGCGCCGTCACGTGGCCCGTCACCTGGCAAGAACCGGCCGGCGCAACCGCCGCCCCAAACGGTCGAGAAGCCAGACGAACTTCTCATTATTCGCCCGGGTGGAAAGATCAAGCGCGTCCCTTTGCGCAAAGGCCCCGGCCAGCGTTCGGATTATCGCGGCGACGGCCGGCGGCTTGCGACTGTCGACAATGATCAGCAGCCTCCAGGTGACAACGCGGGGCTCTGGAGCTATCTGCGGTCTTTGTGGCAACCGACGGCGCCGGGCCGCACCGGGTCGTCCCTGCTGCACGCTGGCGCCGGCGAAAATCCGCGTTCGGCTCTTCATGCATCAAAGCCTGAGCCGGGGGCCGTACCTCCCGGTGGCCCGACCGACGTTCGCAACCCCGCCAGCGTTCGAAGAATGGCCGAAGCCTCCGGCGCCCGCACGAAGTCCAAGAGTGCGTTCGGCGTCGTCCCCGACGTCTATATTCTCCACTTCAAGGACACCGCGACGCTTGCGCAAATGAAAAACGTCATCGACAAATACAATCTGGAAGTGGTCGGAAAGATGCCGGCGCTGCAGACGGTTTTCGTCAAGCGGCGCACACCGCGCACGCGCAGCGCAGCACCGCCGACGCGCAGTGCTCTACCACGCTCGCGAGGTTTTGCCGCCCCTCCGGCGTCCGATGAAAGCGCCGGGCAAAGTGCACGGCGCGGCGATGTTCAAAGCGTTCTGAACCCGCCGTTCTTGCAAGCGCTGCGCCGCGAACCGGGCATTAACGCTGCGACGGTCCATTCGACAATCGCGCCCAATTTCACGCCGCCGCCGACCGACACGACCGTTAAAGACGGCGCGCGCACTTATTCTTGGACATGGCGCCCCGGTGTAGCTGACGATGGCAACTGGGGCTTGAAGCGGATGCGGATGCCACCGGTCTGGCATATCCTCAAACACTACCGCAGGCGGTATCCATCGCGTGCGCCGACGACGATGAGCTTTCTCGACAGCGGTTTTAGTTGGCACGACCATTTGACGTATCGCGTGGTTCACGGGCTGCGACCAGGCGATCGGCTGCTTTTTGCCGGCGCCTCGTGCGGTGAAAGCCACGGCACGCATGTTGCCGGCATCGCGGGCGCCGCGCACGGGCGTGGGCGGGGTATCGATGGGATCGTGCCTGGTGCACGCATCGATGCGATACCGCTTCAGGCCGATGACGTTCTACATGCCATGACCGAGGGCGTGCATGGCGTCGAAGGCCACAACACGATGCTCTTTATCACGGCGGCCAAGCACCTCGTCCAATACCTGGAACAGAACCCACCAGCGGAAGGGGGCAAGCGGGTCGTCAATGTGTCGCTCGGTTTTAACTGGGCGGCGCTTTCAGGCGATGCGACCACTTCATCCGGGACGACGATCGAGGCGGGGCAGTTGGTTGACGAGCACAAGAAATCGGTCGTGTTGTCGTTCGCCAGCATGCTGCAGGCGTGGCTTAAACGTTTCGAGCACAACACGCTTTTCGTGGTTGCGGCTGGCAACGATTCGGAAGGCCGCGATCCGCCGCTCGATGCGAAATGGTCGTCGCCGTTCTCTTATCTCGGGTCGGCCCATTCCGGCACCTTTGCCGGCGCGCCCAATTTCCTCGTCGTCGAGGCCGCCGACCGAACCGGCAGGCGGGCTTCGTTCTCAAATGGCGGCGGGCATGTCGCGGCTCCGGGAGTCGACATCATGAGTACCGTTGGCAGCCGAACCAGCGCTTATGCAATCTGTGATGGCACTTCGCAGGCGGCACCGCACGTCTCCGCGCTCGCCGCGATCCTGATGGAACTTGCGCCGGAGAAATCGCCAGCAGAGATCGCCGCGGCAATACGGCAGACGGGTGTTCCGGATTCGACGGGCCGGACGGCCAATCGCGTCGACGCGCTCGAAGCAACTCTCAAAGTCGCGCCAGACGGGCTGACAATCCTCGCCGATCTCAATTCGGACGGCCTCATCGACAGTGGTGATCTCAGAACATTCCATCGCCACCGCCAGGCCATGACAACCGTGTTCCTGTCGACGTTCGGGTCATACTTCTTCGACCTCAATCTCAATGGTCGGGTCGAGGACAATGAACACTGGTATCCGAGGATCGACCTCAATGGCAGTGGCCGCGCCAGCTTTCGCGCGACCGACCAGCGTTGTCTTGGTGGAAAACCCGTTTCGGACCTGGACGTTATTCGCCAAGCCTGGAAGGCGACGGGCAATCGGCAAGACTTCGCCGCGGCCGCGCGTGCAACCAAGGCCATCGACGAAGCGCAGCAGCTGCTGGCCACACAGCCGCGGCGTAATGGCGCCGGTTGGGCAGCAGATACGGTTGCCGCTGCGGCGGCTCGCCCTCTGGTGCCACGCACGACGGGTGCCGCCAACGCCCCGGCGATGTGCAATTGGTAGCTGATGCGTTCAAGGGTTCGTTCGAACTGGACGTGCCATCAACAAACCTGGGATCAATCAAATGGCTTGGCGGTTGCTCAAGATAGCAAGAGCGCATTTTCCTCCGATGCCGTCCGGCCGCTGCGGCGCGCCTGTGGCGGGCGTGTCGCGGGCAACGATAGCCCCAATCTCAGCATCGTGCTGGCTTGCCGCTACCGTGCTTGTTGCGGGTGGGGCTGCCCCGGCGTCGGCGCAAACGGGCGCGGCAAGCGGCGCCAAGCCGGAGGTTGCCGAGACGCTGCGCGCCGCCAGCCGCTCACAACCCGAAATGAGCTTCGCAATCGACGCGCGTACCGGCCTTCCGACACGGCTGAACAACATCAACGTCCGTACGAACTTCACGCGCAGCCTGACGAGTTCGCAGACAGATCCCTCGCCGGAGGCGGTCAGGCGCGCGGTCGATGCCTTTTTCAGCCGCAGTCGCCTGCGCTCGGCATTTCCGCAGGGCAACAGCGCGGCGCGACGCGTGGTCAAGACCGTAAAGCCCGATCCGAATATCCCTGGCCTCTTTATCGCAACGGTGAAGCAGGAGGTGGCCGGTATTCCGGTGTTCGGGGCGGCCGGCAAGGTGACCGTGAACCGGAACCTTGCCGTCCGGTCGCTTTCGGCGAGTTTTTCGCCACTAGAAAGGGTCGACATCTCCGAGCGGCTGACGCAAAGCCAAGCGATCTCACTCGCACGGGCCGAATTACGCCGTCAGTTTGCAACGCCCAAGCGCAGCCTTGGTCTCGGCCGACGAATTAATCCAGCCATCGCCGACAGTGCCGCAGCTACCGCTGTCAAAACGATCTTTGATCCCAAACTGCAAAAACTCGGCCCGCAAACATCGGGCGGGCGGGAGCGGCTGACCTGGCTGGTCTCGATTGACGCCTATCGCATCTTCATCGACGCGCAGACAGGCGATGTCGCGTTCTCATATCGCGATCACCGCTCGTTTACCGTTCGGCGCATCATCGATATCGGCGGCAAGTCCGAAATGCCTCAAGGGCTTGTCGACGTCATCAATGAGGAGACCAGCCACCGGGCCAAAAGTGTGAGCGAAGATGCGATCACAGCCTATCAGAACAGTGGCGCCGTTCGCGATTATTTCTTCGCCATGTTTGGGCGGCGAAGTTTCGATAACGGCAAGATGGATCCCAATTCAATTGGCTCGGCGATTATCTCATTCGTGCGGTTTGGCGGTAGCGCGGCGCACTGGTGCCCGTCGGGGGGAAGTTGGGATTGTCCGCAGGCGAATGTATCGGTCTATGGGACCGGCTATGCGCGCGCGCTCGACGTTATGGCGCATGAATTCATGCACGGCCTGATCGCATTCGAGGCGGATCTCAATTACCTCAACGAAGCTGGCGCCGTGAACGAGTCGCTCGCTGACATTTTCGGCAGCCTCGTAGAGTTTCACACGCGCGGGCCGATCGGCGGCAACTGGCTGATCGGGGAAAGCGCGCCTGGCCTGTCAGTCGACGAGCCACTGCGTGATCTCGCCAATCCGGAGATGACCGGCAGCGAGGGACAGCCGTTGTTCTCAGCCTCCGCTGGTTTCCACGAAAAGAAGAACCGTGGCCAGCCGAGCCATTACCAGGATCTCGTTCATCCGGAAGACCCAATCTGTGCGACCACTTACGATCGGGACAATGGTTGCGTCCATTTCAATAGCGGAATCCTGAACAAGTTCGCCCATTTGATTGCGGCCGGTGGCACCCATCACAGCGTCACAGTGCAGGCTATCGGCCGGCGCAAGCTTGGCCGGGTCTCTTATCGGGCGCTGCAGACGAAACTCAACCAGAGTTCCGGGTTGCATGACGCGGCCGATGGTTTCGTCGATTCCTGCCGCGAGCTGGCGCGCGCCAAAGTTGCTGACTTCAAGGAAAGTGACTGCCGGGAAATCGAAAAAGCGCAGGAGGCCGTGGGGCTCGACCGGCTGAGCGGCTGAGCAGGGGTGGGGTGGACGATCAGGCCGGGATCGTCACGAGCCCTTCGTCGACCAGCATCTTCAACATCACCGCGGCGCCGCACTGTTTGGAAACGGCGCTGCCACTCCACTTGTTGTCGGCGATGAACTTGCCGCGGGTGTAGTGGTTTGAAAAACTCCAGAGGTAGGGGGTGTTAATGTTGTAGATCGTGCGGCTGCGAAAGCCGTTGTAGCCCTCCCAACGATACAGCGTCGCCGCCAGCGACCAATCTTCCTGGTTGTCGAGCTTGTCGTACTGCAGGGCGTCAATCGCGCTGGTCTCCCACCTGTAGGGCGGCTCCCAGACTTTCGGGCGGCCGCGCGGAATATTACGCGTTTTGCGCTTCAGGCTGTCGCCGTTGTGTAAATGACCGCGAAAATTGAATGACGCCTCGAGGCCATGGATGATCCCGACGGCGAACCAAGGAACGCAGGTCGCTTCGGCCACTTCGCGATAGCGGCGCTGGTTATCCGGGTCCTTCAGGCGGTTAACGTACCAGGCGACATTGCCGCGGTACTCTGAGCGCACTTCGGCGCTCCGGAACAAGATCTCGTATTCGCGACGCAGATCATCGTCGAGCACGGGGCGTCCACGGCGGCGGACGGCGAGCGCGCGCGCGCCCAGCCG
>CAZWCL010000095.1:0-9691 GCA_964632265.1 uncultured Hyphomicrobiaceae bacterium
ACGCTTTTTCGCCCCGGATGCGTCAGCTGACTTGTCCGATGGGTCCACATCGGACAGCACCAGCTTCCTGCCCGGATGCGAAAAAGCGCCAGGCGTCGCGAGCCACATGTGTCCTTCAACAGCCTGCTCGTTGCCGTTTACGTCAGATCTACGCTGCTCATATTGCTGACAGCCTAACGGTAGACGAGCGTCGGCAGGTAGAGCGCAAGGTCTGGATAGGCGATCAATACAGCGACAAGGGCAATCATCATGAGTACGAACGGTAGCGCGCCGATCGCGACATCGTTGAAGTCGCCGCCGTCCTGGCGAATACCCTGCACGACGTAAAGGTTCACCCCGATCGGTGGCGTGATCAACGCCGCCTCCATGAGGACGGTCACCAGAATGCCGAACCACACCGGATCGTAGCCGAGTTGGACAACGATCGGGAAGATAATCGGCACTGTCGTGAGCAGCATGGAGAGCGTTTCCATGAACATGCCAAGGACCAGGTAAACCATGACTATGATGATCATCGTCTGCAGCGGTGTCAGACCAAGGTCGGCAATAAAGCCGAGAAGCGCCTGGGTAATGCCGATAAAGCCCAAGATGAAGTTCAAAAAGACTGCGGCCAGAATGATCAGCATGATCATCGCCGTTGTGCGCATCGTCCCTTCAAAAGCCGATCGAAGCATCGCAAACGTCAACGTGCGGGTCCAAGCCGCCAGCATGAGAGCGAAGACAACGCCGACGGAGGCCGCTTCGGTCGGCGTGGCAACGCCAGCGTAGATTGAACCAACAACGACAATAAACAGGAGCAGCGGCGGTATCAGATCGGGCAGCGAACGAATACGTGCACCCCAGTCGGTCTTGACCGGCACCCCGCCCATGCGCGGACGCATGATGCAGGCCAGGATGATTGCCAGCATGAAGAAGAAGGCGAGAAGAAAACCCGGGATGACGCCGGCCAGATAGAGTTGGGGAACGGATGTGTCGGTGATCAGTCCGAAAATAATGAGGTTGATCGACGGCGGGATCAGAATACCAAGGGTGCCGCCGGCGGCAATCGACCCGAGGAAAAGCCGTTCGTTGTATTTGCGTTCGATCATTTCAGGATAGGCGACGGTGCCGACGGTCGCGGCCGTCGCAACGGAAGAACCCGATGTCGCCGCGAAAATCGCGCATGAGCCGATGTTGGCATGCATCAGGCCGCCGGGCAGCCACGAAAACCACTGAGCGACGGCGTCGTACATGCGCTTTGCGATGCCGGCCCGCAGGATGATTTCCCCGAGCAGGATGAACATCGGAATGGCAACCAACACGAAGTCGGCGCTGTTTTGCCAGGTCGTCTCGCCGAGCGCGCGCCAGAGGCTACCCATGAACGCCTGGTCGAGCCCAAGGGCCAGGATACCGAGCACGGCCGCAACGGGCACGCTTGCAAAAATCAGGACGAAGAGCGCGAGAAGTATCCAGCCGACCACTTAATTAACCCCCGTTGGTGGTTCTGTTAGGGGCGCCATCCGGCGCCTGTCCGATGTCGTGAAATGCTACGCGCCGCAGTGTCCGGCGCTCCGACATTCCCACCACTAACCCGGAAGCCCCATACCTTTTGTACTGTCGCGGATTTCATCCTGCACGCTCATCGTGCCGGCGATGGCCTGGACGCCGGCGGCGTCACCTTTGAGCAGCGCCGTGGTCGCGTGGATGATCAGAAAAGCGAGCGTCACGGTGAAGAAGATCAGGCCTGCCAGCCAGAAGGCCTGGGGTATCCACAACGGTGTCGCAAGCGGTGTAATCGCGACGGAACTCTGATTCCAAGACGTGATGAACACGCCCCACGATTGCCTGACGAGCACGCTGATGAAAATCAGCAGAAGGACGAGTCCGACAATGTCGAGCACAGCACGCACCGCCATGGGCAGGAAATTGTAGAGTGCATCAATCCGAACGTTGGCGCGGTGGAGCGCAACGTAAGGGTAGGCCCAGGTAGTCGCGGCGGCAAACACATATCCGGTGTATTCATCAGCTCCGCCGATCGTGAATGACAGGAACTTGCGCGATATAACGTCGACGGTCACCATTATAGCGGCGAGCAATAGGCCGCCGCCGCCAATCCATACCGCTACCAGCGACAGTCTTTCGAGCAACTTGTGGATGGCATTGAGTGCTTGCAATTTCGATGCGCCTTTGTGAGTGCCGTCGACTGTAACCGGGTGTCCCTGACGGGACGTCGGACAGATCTCATTAGAAGACCCGGCGCTAGCGCCGGGCCGCTCGCCTGGGACATGTGAACTGTTTAGCGCCGCCTGGTATCAACCGGCGCTAAACATCATCTCGTTCGCCACCTCAGTGGACATCCGCCGGCTCATCTTCGCGCATTTTCATGCTCGCGCAATTTGAGACGAACCGGCGGGTGTTGAGACATATACGAACGGAACGCAGCGCGCGGTAGTGCGTCGCTGCCTCCTCGTCCGAACCTATTCCTCGGCCTTTACGCCCACGACTGAGCCGATCGTCTCGTTCCACTCTTTCGTGCACTTTGGACCGCAGCGCTTTGCAAAACGAGCCAGAACGAAGTCTTTCACGACCTTGTCAGCGATCTTTTTGTCCTCTTCGCTGAGTTCAACAGGTGTCATGCCGCCGGGATCGCCGTAAGGGCAAGGGCCGTCGGCGTTGCACGTCATGCCTGCTTTGTCCTGCGCCAGAGTTGATTCCCAGATGTCCCCTTCGACTTCCGAAGCAGCTTCCTGAATGACTTTTTTCGAATCGTCAGGAAGAGAGGCCCACGTGTCTTTGTTGACCGCCAGGAAGGTTGCGGCGAACCCGAAGCGGACCCGGATGTTGTGCGTGACGACTTCGTACCACTTCGCATTGTATGCCGGCAGCGTGCCAGTGACACCGCAATCGGCAACGCCACGCTGCAGCGCCGGGACGACCTCGGCAAACGCCATCGTGACCGCGGTCGCGCCGAGGCCCTCGATGAAGTCACCCTGTGCCGTCGAGTAGGCGCGGATCTTCTTGCCCTTCATGTCGGCAAGGCCCGTTTTACCGTCGCCAATCCTACACCAAAGCTGCTGGGAGGGGAACGTATACAGCATTAAGAGCTTGGCGTTGTACTTCTCGTCGAGTTCGCGGGCGATGATGTCCCTGTAGGCGTTGATCGCCTTACGATAGGTATCAAAATCCTGAATCACGCCGGCAAGATCGATGCCTTCGAGGGGCGGAGAATCCTGCGATGTGTAGGTGGTGAGGCCGTGCACGGCATCATAGGCGCCGATTTTCAGAAGGCGCATCACCTCGAAGCCCTTTAGGCCGAGTTCGGTGTACGGCTTCGCGTTGGCTGTCAGCTTGCCGCCGGATTTCTCGGGCAGCACCTTGTTCCAAAGGCGGCTCTCATGATCTTTCCAGTGCTGCAGGTTGCCCCACGTGCCGACAACTTTGAGTTCTTTCTTGTCGATCGCGGCGGCAGGCCCCGCGACCAGCATCGCGCCAGCCATTGCGGCAGCGCCAAGAGCTGTAACTCGATTGAACATCTTCATCTCAGACTGTTTCTCCCATTATCCAGCACTTTCAATCAACAACCCTATTAGGACGTGATTTGGGCCGATGCGTGAACATGACAAATAAACCCCGTGAACACAACGCCACGATGTGCAGATTTTTGCGGCAGCCTGCCTCGGGGGCAGGCGGTTTGAGCCTTGTTTTTTCATGAGACTCGGGGTCTCACTCAGCACCAAGCTGGCATAAAGGCAACCATCGGCGCGACCAATGGCGGCCGCTTTCTCGCCTATCGCCCGGATAGAAGTCGCGATAAGCTAGTGGTCAAACTTCGCCCAACGCCATGCAGGAAAGAACCCGCGCAAGATGACCTTTAAACCGGAACAGACCGCCGCCGCTCTCACGGAGGCGCACGAGGCTCTCGCTCCGGTCCAACTCAGCGTCTTCGCCGACGGACCTGGCACGCGGGAAGAGGCCTACGACGTCCAGGCGCGCGTCCTTGCCAAGCTCGGTGCAAACGGCGGCTTCAAGACCGCGCGTCCCGAGCCGGGGCGAGCGAACATCATGGCGCCGATTCCGGCCCGGTTCATCCGACCCTCACCAGCCCGTTACACAGCAAGAGAAATGCGCCTCGTCGGCGTCGAACTCGAGATCGCCTTTCTCGTCCGCCGCAACCTGCCGGCCCCCGGCGCGGCGGATTACGATGCTACGTTGCGGGAGGCGGTTGCGGTCGTCCCCGTCATCGAGATGGTCGATTCACGTATCGCCGACCGGGACGCCGCGTCCGACCTTGCAAAACTAGCGGATAATCAATCCGGCTTCGGCCTCGTGGCCGGGCCCCCGCGCGAGACGCTGGACGGCGTCAACCTCAAGAACCCGGCGGTCACCTTCGAGATCAACGGCGCCCAGACAGGGCCGACCGCCGGTCAGGTCCCAGGTCCCGTGGATGCCTTCGAAGTCCTCAAGGATTTCCTCGCGACCGTTGGCAATCACTGCGGTGGGGTCCGGCCCGGCCAGTACATCACCACAGGCGCGCTCACCGGACTACACTGGGGCGAACACGGCGATCACGTTCGCGGGCATATCGAAGGACTGGGCTCAGTCGCCGTGACGATCGCCGAGTGATATATGGCAGAGAGGCACTTTTCATGGCTGGTCCACTCACCGCCAACGCCACAGGCGTTTTCGTGATCGCTGCAACGCCGTTCGACGAGGACGGCAATGTCGATGAAGCGAGCATTGATACGCTGGTCGATTTCTATCTCGGCTGCGGTGTGTCCGGCATCACGATCCTCGGCGTCATGGGCGAATTTCAGAAGCTTTCACAAGAAGAGGCAATGGCGGTCGCGCGCCGCTTTATAACAGCCGTTGACGGACGCGTGCCCATCATCGTTGGCGTATCGAACCCCGGCACCGATCCACTGGTGCGCCTTTCAAACAATGTCATGGCCGCCGGCGCCAGCGGTGTCATGATCCAGCCGCCGGCCGGGCTCAAAACAGAGGCCGCCGTCATCAATTACCTCGATGGCGTCGTCGGCGCGCTCGGCCGCGACATTCCGTTCTGCCTGCAGGATTACCCGCAACTGACCGGCACGTACTATTCAGCTGAAACTGTGATACGGCTGGTCGACACACACGAGAGCCTCGTGATGTTCAAGCATGAGGAGTGGCCGGGCCTCAGCAAGCTCTCTGCCGTCCGAAAGGCGTGCGACGGTTCTCAGCACCGGCGGATCGCGATCCTTTGCGGCAACGGCGGCATGCACCTGCCGCAGGAATATGCCCGCGGAGCCGATGGTGCCATGACCGGTTTTGCCTATGCCGATATGCTCGTCGAATTCGACCGGTTGTTCCGGGCCGGGGAAACGGAGGCGGCGGAAAACCTCTTCGATGCATACCTGCCGCTTGTCCGGCACGAGTACCAGGTCGGCATCGGCCTTGCGCTGCGCAAGGAAGTTTTGCGTCGACGCGGGGCGATCCGCACAGCTATGGCGCGCGCGCCGGCACCCGTCCTGGATGCAACGGACAGGTCCGAGCTCGATCACCTTGTCCAACGCCTCGAACGGAAACTTCAAAAGCCTTCGTAAATTCGTAAAACGGGGCATTCGGCAGGCGCACGGGGCTGTCAGCTCGCCGGCTTGTTGGCGGTGACGGCTGCGCGTGTTGCGCGTTGCTCGCGTCGGTAGTGTCCTACAAAGGGGCAATGCTCTTTTTGTCACGCAGAGAGCACTAGCGCTCTAAACGTCGTCACGCCGTGTAAAGGCGAACGCTTACTTTCCGCCCTTCTTGGCGCCCTTCTTGTTATCGGCCACCTTGGCACCTATCGGTGCACCGGCGACGGTGCGCTTGTTGAAGTGGCCGTACTTCATGCCGGCGTTGACCTGACGCTTGACGATGCCGGCAATAAGAACACCGGTGAAGAAACCGCTGCCCCGCATGTTGGTGCCTTCAGCAGTCCGGTAGGCCGCCGATGTCACGATGACGCGGTCGTTATCAGGATCGAACTCCAGCTTGAAAAGCATCGGCTCGTTCGGTTCGACCTTGCCGTTCTTGTTGAGATCGCCATGGCCGATCAAAGCTGCATTCTTGCGCCACTTGATGGCGATCGCAGTACCATGAATACGCGGCTTCGCGTTCAGGGCATGCTGGATGGTGTTGCCGAACTGATCGAACATCGCCTGGTCCGCTTCCTGGTACTCGTAGCGGCGCAGGTAAAGATCGAAAGAATTGACCGTTGCGACCACCCGGTCGAGCACGGCTTTGGTGTTCACTGGCGCGGTATTTTCAGGCGCCCTGCTGCACGCTGCGACCAGCAGCGATAGCGAGGCTGCAAGAGATGCAAGAACGGTGCGGCGCATGAAGGGTGAGACTCCGGTTTGCGCGTGACAGCTTATCGGGCCCGTGCCGCGCGCGACGCAATTCATGCCTCAACGCGCAACGCGGAATGATCCATCATCAAACCGGAATTGAGTGAACAAAATCTTAGGATTGGTGCGCGCGCCGGCAGTCAGGGACGGCAGATATCAAGGGCGGCGAACGACCGGGCATCAGAACTTCAGTGAACCCAGTTCCTGATGGATTCCGGGCGCGAAATAGTCGAGCAAGCGGCCGTGATGCTCAAGACCAGCTGCCCCCAGCGGTCCGTTGAGATTTGCACACAAATCAGAGGGCACGGCGGCGAACAATACCCTGGCGCCCTGCTCCCGCGCGGCGCGGATCCACTGGTCAAGGTTCGGGTCGATGGTTGCAGGCTCGGCGGCATCCTCGACTTCTTCCCAAACGAGGCCCATGCCGCCGTCGCTTTCGTCGAGTTCTTCAATGTTGATGAAGCGCAACGCCCCTGCTGCCGGCTCTGGCCCGTTGACAGCCTTGCCGAGCGTGAGGCCGTAGGTCAGCCGTGCTTCCCCGACGGCGTGATAATCCGGCAGCGTCACTTCGTGGCTGGCCCCCATTTTCTCGTAGAAGGCGCGCGCAATCGCATAGGTGTCTTCGCCGTCCTCGCGATAGTCGCTCGTATTGATAAAGAGTTTCCGCACACCGGACAGGCGCAGCACGTCGCAGATACTCTCGAACAGCTTCCGCCCGAGCCCCTCACCCTGTCGTTCGGCGTCAACGTATGTCCATGAGAGCCAGGCGACATCATCGCTATGGGGGTCTGGTGCACCGCCTGTCACGCCGACGATCTTGCCGCCATCGACAAGCACGAACATGCCGTCGAAATCTTCGCGCAACTCATCACGCGCTTCTTCGAAGTCGTCTTCGTCATGCTGAGCGATGATCTTGAGAACCGTGGCCAGGTCCTTGCGCTCCATCGGTCGCAGTTCAGGTCCCGAACCACGGCCAAAAATCGAAAGCACCATGCGCTTCTCCTGATTGCGGCCGGATGTCCAGAGGGCCGGCGCGCCGACTTCGCTTATAGGCTTGCAGGCGCCGAAGGCGCAACAGACGGATATTGCATCGCACGCCCTTGACGTACGCTGGCTGCGACATGTTCCTGGCGGGTTCAATAGATGTAATCGAGGTGCTTATGGTCGCGCTATCTGAAAATCATAATTGGCTTCTAGCCAGTGAAGAGGCCGCGATAGAAACGGACCTGCCGATCTGCGACCCTCATCATCATCTCTGGCCCGATCGTCCCGGCGCGACGCAGCCGACCTACCTGCTTCACGAAATGCTGGCCGATATCGCCGGTGGCCACAACATTCGCAGTACCGTATTCATCGAATGCGGCACGATGTTCCGCGCATCGGGCCCGGAAGCCTATCGCCCGGTCGGGGAGACAGAATTCGTCAAGGGCATCGCGGCCATGAGTGCAAGTGGCGATTACGGCGGTGCCCGCATCGCCGCCGGCATCATCGGCACCGTCGACCTCAAAATCGGCGATGAAAGCGGTGACGTCCTCGATGCCCATATCGAAGCCGGCAACGGCCGCTTTCGCGGCATCCGTCTCGGCGCCCTTTGGCACCCAGACGAAGCGATCCGCAATCACCGCACGAACCCGCCGCCGGGTATGCTGCTGCGTGATGACTTCCGCCGTGGCTTTCGCCACCTCGGTCCCCGCGGTCTCACCTTCGAGGCGTGGCTGTGCCACGAGCAGATCGACGACGTCACTGATCTTGCCCACGCCTTTCCCGACACGACGATCATTCTGGATCATCTTGGTGGGCCACTTGGCATCGGGCCCTACAAAGGGCGGCGCGACGAAGTCTTCGCGGTTTGGCGGCAGCGCCTGAATGCCCTCAGCGTGTGCCCCAATGTCGTCGTCAAGTTAGGCGGCCTCAACATGGACATCAACGGCTTCGGCTGGGAGGACCGGCCCGCCGCGCCGACGTCGGCCGAGCTGGCGGAGGCAACGCGGCCTTATTTCGAGGCCGCCATAGAGGCGTTCGGCACAAAACGGGCCATGTTTGAATCGAACTTTCCCGTCGACAAGCTCTCGTGCAGCTACACGAACCTGTGGAATTCTTTCAAATTAATGACCACGGATTACACCGCCAGCGAGCGCGCCGACTTGTTCCATGACACGGCCGTGCGCATCTACCGGTTGTGATCCGCCCGCATCGCGGCGGACCTCTTTGAGACGGAGCCCACCTTGACTGATCGCCGTCCAACATCGCTTTGCCGGTCCTGGCTGTTCGTACCGGGAGCCGACGCGCGCGCCCTTGAAGACGCCGGCGCCAGTGGCGCAGATGTCCTCATCCAGGAACTCGAAGATTTCACGCCGCCCGATCTCCGGCCCAGGGCGCGTGAATTGGCGGCGGCGACGATCGATGCCTGGCGGCAGGCCGGGTGCGTCACGGCTGTTCGCATCAACCCGCTCAGCGGCGACGGCATGGCCGATCTCAGTGCCGTGATGGCCTCAGGCCCCGACATCATCGCGCTGCCCAAAGTCGATGAAGGTGAAGACATCGAACGCCTCTCAATGCACGTGGGAGCCCTTGAGGAAGCTCATGGCCTTCCACGAGGCGCAACCGAGCTGCTGCCCAACATCGAAAGCGCGAGGGGGCTCCTGGCACTTGCCGAAATCGCCAAGGCGAGCTCGCGGATCAAGGCCTGCCTGATCGCCTCAGAAGACATGGCGGCTGATCTCGGTGCAGTGCGGGAACCAGGCGGCGGCGAACTCGACTACGTCCGCCAGCGGTTTCTCGTCGAATGCGTCGCCGCCGGCGTCATGGCGATCGACTATCCCTACACGTGGGCCGATGCGGCGGGCTGTGAGGCCGAGACGGTCGCGGCGCGCCAACTCGGCTTCAAGGCCAAGAGCGGTGTCGCGCTTTCACATGCTGCCGTCATCAACCGGGCCCTGACACCCTCCGAGGTGGAAATACGGGAAGCCCGCCGCATTATTTCAGCGTTCGAAGCGGCGCAAGCCGCCGGCGAGGGGCGCGCCGAACTCGACGGCAACCTCGTCGAAGTGCCGACGGTGATGAATGCGCGGCGCCTGCTCAGGCGCGCCGGGAGCCTCGCAGCCGGCACGGAGGCCGGCGACGACAGCGAAGCATAATCAGGACGGCGCCTGCTTGGATCTGGCCTCAAGATTTGGGCTCAGGATTTGGCGCCGCGCAGGTGCGCGGCCGATTGATTGAACATGACGTCATTATTCTGGGCGGTATGACGGCCGCGGTTCTGGTCGCCCTTATAAAGGTCGATCGCGCGCTGGACCGCCGGGCGCGATTTAATGCGCTGACGCCAATCGGCGACATTTGGAAAAGCGTCG
>CAZWCL010000096.1:0-1152 GCA_964632265.1 uncultured Hyphomicrobiaceae bacterium
ATTCCCAATCTTGCCGATGCCGAAGATGTTTGCGCGCGGATAAGCCGGAAGCCTGGTGTCATCTATCGGGGTCTGGTGCCGAATGTGCGCGGGGCCCAGCGTGGGATCAAAACGGAGCTGGACGAACTTCTTGGGCTGATTACGTGTAGTGAGGCCTATCAGCGCAAGAATCAGAACATGACGCTCGAAGAGGGAATCGATGCTGCGATCGAGACCTTCCGCGTTGCTGATGCTGCGGGTAAACGATGGGTCATGGCGCTTGGCATGTCGATGTGGTGTGCCTACGAGGGACGTATTCCCGAGGCTCGAGTGCTCGACATCCTTGCGCGGTTTCACGATGCGGGTATGCGGCGGTTCTACTTTGCCGGATCGCTCGGCATGGAGGACCCCCGCCACGTATCAGAACTGTTCGGGCGCGCGCATGAGAAATTTTCCGATATCGAGCTTGGCTTCCATGTTCATAATCTGGCAGGCACCGGGATGGCTAATATCCTGGCCGCACTCGATGCCGGTGCATCTTTCGTCGAAGGTGCTGTTTGCGGTATCGGCGGTGGCATCGCGATGCCGAAGACAATCGCGTCGGTTGGTAACCTCGCGACGGAAGACATAGTTCACATGCTTAACGAAATGGGCGTTGAGACCGGTGTATCGACGGCTGATATCGTTGCCGCTTCCCGTGATATCGCCCAGCTTCTTGATATAGAGGCCGGCAGTCACACGGCTCATGTCGGCACGCGGGGCGACGTCATGGAGGGGGCGGCCAAGGCACCGCGCGAGCATCCAGCATGATTCGTCACTGAACGGCTCCTTCTCTCACGTATATTTTCAAAATCAGACTTGGAACTGACGGCGCGACCGTGACAAAGGCATGGGAGTTGGGATGATGTCTGAAAAGCATTTGATCTCGCTGCGAGATGACGCTGAGATTGCCGTCACCCTGGCAGGGTTTGGGGCGGCGCCCGGACGAGCGTTTATCCTGATCAGTGGGCTTGGCGGCACGGCATCGTTCTGGGTGCCGTTGGTCGAAGCGTTGGGATCTGACCGGCAAACGGTGCGTTTCGATCAGCGAGGCATCGGCGAAAGCGAACGAGGCACTGTCGCACCGCTGTCGATCGCAACGCTCGCCGAGGATACTTGGGAACTGATCGATCG
>CAZWCL010000096.1:1162-9670 GCA_964632265.1 uncultured Hyphomicrobiaceae bacterium
ATCGTCTCGGTTTGGACAAGCCGGTCCTGTGCGGACATTCGACCGGCGGCGCGATTGCACAGGAGATGGTTCTTCAGCGTCCCAGTGCCGCGGGCGGCATGATACTCAGTGCAACCTGGGCCGGGCCTGACGATTACATGGCAAGACGTTTTGCGCTTCGGGTCGACCTGTTGCGCCGGGACCCTGAAAAATACGCCGAGTTCGCGGCTCTCTCCGGGATGCCGCCGAGATGGCTCCGCGATCACCCGGAGGCCGTCCAGAACGCCATCGCGAACGCACCGCGCGGCGAAGGTGTTGGTATTGTCGAAGAACGTATCTCAGCTCTCCTCGCGCACGACCGGCGTGACCGGCTTGGCGAGATCGAGCTGCCAGCGCTGATCCTCGGCGCTGAAGACGATGCAACGGTGCCACCTTACCTGCAGGATGAGTTGGCTGGTGCGTTGGCGAACGCAACACAGCACATGTTCGATCAGGGCGGGCATTTCTATCCCGTGACCCGGACCGGCGATACTGCCGATGTCATTAGCCGGTGGGCAGATAGCGCCTTGTGATCTCATTGCGGTCCTGATAGCTCGCCTCGAACACGGGTGCCGCGATCGTCGCGCGAACGTGCAACGTCGTATCGAGGACGTTTCGGAAGCCGTGCCAGATTCCGGCCGGGATGATCAGCGATTGGCCAGCTTCAAGGCGAGAGATTTTCTCATCGAGCCAGATCTCCGCGGCGCCATCGATCACAGTCAGCACTTCTTCAACGGCATGTAGATGCGTTGGTGCGCCAAGACCGGCTTCGCAATATTGCTCGAAAATGCACAGTTGCGACGCGCCGGTCTCGGCAGAGACCAGCATCACGGTCTCGACCCCAGGGCGCCAGATCTCTCGTTGCTGTGTCGCGCTATCGATGAGTGGCATGGGCGGCGTCTCCATTGGTCGTCAATGCTCAACCGTCATCATAATCATGGAAGCGGCCATGGACATCCATAACACGCCAAGTGTCGCCGCACCGTTCGACGTAACTCGGGCCAACCGGCACCTTGCCATGGCCGCCTGGTATATCAAGAACGATGGTTGGCTGACAAAGACCGGAGACCCTGCCACGCAAGTCCCGCGTAAGCGCCTGCCCCGTCTCCAGGCTGGTGCGAAAATGCGAGGTGCCACGGGCCTTGTCGGCGATATGCAGGTAATACGGTCTGATACGGTTTTCCACGAGGGCGCGAAACAATCGTTCCAGGGCGCGTGCGTCGTCATTGATCCCGCGCAAGAGCACCGTTTGGGCGAGGAGGGGGATGCCGGCATCGGCAAGACGCTCTAATCCAAGGCGAACGCCGGAGGTCAACTCGTCGACGTGGTTGATGTGTACGGCGACATACGTCGGCGTCAGCAAGCGTAGTGCTGCGATCAAGTCGTCGTTTATCCGCTCGGGTGCAACGGCGGGGACGCGCGTGTGCAGGCGCAGGACGCGCACATGCTCGATTGCCGCCAGAGCCTCGATGATACGGGCAATCTTTGCCGGTGGCATAACGAGCGGATCGCCGCCGGAAAGGATCACCTCCCATATCGCGGGTGTCTGCCGGATGTAGTCCAGTGCTGCCTCGAGCTGGTCCGCGCTCAATGCCTTCGTGTTTGGGCCGACCTGCTCCCGGCGGAAGCAGAACCGGCAGTAGACGGCACAGTTTTGGACCGGCATTAGCAAACAGCGGTCACTATAGCGATGGACGATGCCCGGCAGCGGGCTATGCGTTGCGTCACCGATCGGATCGTTGCGCTCGTGCGCAGTTGTTTCGAGTTCGGCCGCGGCAGGCACGTATTGGCGGGCGACCGCGCCGTCCGGGTCAGTGTTCTGCCCGGAGATTGTTGATGCAAGGGCCGGCGTTATCGCAACAGCATACTGGCTGGCGATACGCTCGACTTCGGCACTCGCCTCGACTTCGATCAGGCCGAAATGCAAAAGGTCTTCAGCGGTTCGCAAAGTCCGCTTCGCGACGTTATTGTCCTCGTGTTTCGTCATCGCCTCCCTTTATCAGCTACCGGAGAACTCTGGAAGCGGTGACATCTTGTCGGCCGCTGCCCTCCGATTGATGGTATCGTCGACAAGTCGAACCCGCTGACAAAACGAAGGCCCGTTATGACTGATCTTCAAGACCTGACACTTGCTCAGGCTGCGCGACGAATAGCTGCCCGCGAACTTTCGCCTGTTGAGTACACTGATGCACTGATTGCAAGAGGCGAGGCGCTGCAGCCGCAACTCTTTGCTTTTATCACGCCGACCTTTGAGGCGGCTCGCCGCAAGGCGGCGCAGGCAGAGGAGGAAATCGCCGCCGGCAACTATCGCGGTCCACTTCACGGTGTGCCATTTGCGGTCAAGGACATCTATGACACAGCCGGCGTCTTGACGTCCGGGCATTCGCGGACCTGTATCGACCGCGTGCCTGAGAAGGATTCCACCTGCGTCACGCGGCTCAAGGAAGCTGGCGCCATCCTCACCGGCAAGCTTGCAACGCACGAGTTTGCCCATGGTGGCCCTTCGTTCGATCTGCCGTGGCCGCCGGCGCGCAATCCATGGAACACGGCATACTTTACGGGCGGGTCCTCTTCGGGTTCAGGTGCGGCTGTCGCGGGTGGTCTTGCGCCTATTACGCTTGGGTCTGACACGGGAGGGTCTATTCGGTCGCCTGCGGGGCTTTGCGGCGTTGCGGGCCTGAAACCGACCTATGGCCTGGTGCCACGGACGGGCGTGATGCCAAACTCCTACACTTACGATCATTGTGGGCCGCTTGCGCGTACCGCTGAGGACTGTGCGCTGATACTGCAAGCGATCGCCGGTCATGATCCGGCTGACCCAGCCTCATATCCGACGCCTGTCGCTGATTTCACCTCTAACCTCGGCGATGGCGTCAAGGGCCTTCGTATAGGCGTCATTCGTCATTTCTGGGAGCGGGACATGAAGGCGCATGCGGACCTCGGTCCGGCGATGGAACAAGCGATTAAAGTCTTCGAATTTCTCGGGGCCGAGGTTGAGGAAATCGAGCTTAGGCCCATGCAGCACTATCTCGACGTGAAGATCGTGACGGCCGAGAGCGAGCTGTTTTCAATTCATCTGCCGGAGTTGCGAAAAAGGCCGGAAGCTTTTGGGCAGGATTTTCGCGGCCGTGCGTTGGCTGCCTGTCTATTTACCTCGGAAGATTATGTCCGTGCCAGCCGCTGCCGGCGTGCGATTACCCAGGAGATGGCGCCGTTATATCAAAAGTTCGACCTTTTGCTTACGGCCAATACGTCCGCTGCGCCTCGGATCGACAAGCATGACATACTTTCTTTTTGGACAACTGCCAGTTTGACGACCCCGTTCGATGTGACCGGCGGGCCGGCGCTCGCGTTGCCCTGCGGTTTCACCAGCGAGGGCTTGCCATTGTCACTGCAAGTCGTTGGGCGGCCTTTCGACGATGCCATGGTGCTGAGAGCGGGCCACGCCTATGAGACGGAGACGGGTTTCTGGTCCGCGCGCCCCGAGCTGACGCCCGGTGAGCCGCCGGCACCGGTCGATCCTCAACTATGGGCGCCCGACAATAGCGGTATCCCGTCCGAGGTTCGCGCCTACGCGGAGAACGCCGCACGTCACGCCGGCCTGGACCTGCCCGATGACATTATGGCCGAACTGGTTGCCGTTGCGCCGCACGCGCTTGCTATGGCGGCTCGCCTGCCGCGCGATCAGGGCCAGTACGATGAGGTCTCATCGGTCTTTATGCCGGCGGGTTGGCCGGGCGAGGACTGAGGCGGCCGACGGCAAAGTAGCCGCCCGGTCGTTGTGCGGCAATGAAACTGGCTGGTTGTTCAGGCTGCTACCTGTTCAGCGGTCATCATTTCGCCGGCAACCGTCGTGCGACGCATGTCGCGCTTCTGCGTTTCGTCGAAGTCGCGGGCGCGGTGCATCGTTTGGCGGTTGTCCCACATGACCAGATCGTTGAGTTGCCACTTGTGCTCATAAACAAACTGACGCTGTGTGGCGAACTCCATGATATTCAAAAGGAAGAGCCGTGCCTCGGGGTCCGGCCAACCGATAATGCGGCCTGCATGGCTCGACAGATAAAGCGATTTGCGCCCGCTCACTGGATGGACACGCACGAAGCTTTGGCGCACCGGCTTCATGAGGCCGATCTCGTCTTCATTGAAAGTGAAGCCAAGCTTGCCGCGTGAATAAATCTGCGAATGCTCGCAGATCAGATCTTCGATCTTTGTTTTGGTCTTGTCATCAAGGGCATCATAGGCTTGCCGCATATCGGCGAACTCGGTGTTTCCGCCGTCGGTCGGAATAGAGCGGGCCGAAAGGAGAGAGTACTTGGCTGGTATCGCCCTGAACGAGCTGTCTGAATGCCAAAGGTGGTTGCCAAGATTAAAGTAACGGCGGCGATCCTCACGCTCGAGAGGCTTGTTGTCATTGTCGAGGTTCGACACATCGTTGATGAACTGATGTGTACGCTCTTCGGTGCGGATATTGCCGCCTTTCTTGTTTTCCATCTCGCCGAAGTTTTTAGAGAATTCGATCTGCTGCTCGTCGCTGAGATCCTGACTATGGAAAACCAGAACAGCATACTTGTCCATGCCGGCTTCGATCGCGGCGACGTCGTCGGGGCTTAGTGGCTGGCGCAGGTCCACACCACTGACGGTGCCGCCGAATTGTTCGGTTATAGGAGTGATTGAAACGGGCATGGCTTACCTCCGTTGTCGGTCAGCAAATGACCATCAAAATGCGTAGCAGCAAAGCGACGGCGCTAATGTCGAGGCGTAAATCAAGGTCAACATAATTCTCATAGCCTCCGTCATTTCGCCAGCCGAAGCTTGAAGCTATTGCCCATGGGATAGCGACAGCGAAATTCCGGCAGTCGCTGTGGGCGCGAACGCTGCTCAAGATGGTCGCAGACCTGCCACATCTCGGTCATACACTTCTGGTCGCGATCGAAGAAATCGGTTGATCGCTCGGGCAGATCAGCGCTGCAATCCGGGGCGTATCGCACGCAACAACAACCCTCAGGGTGTTCCGGGCGTAGCCTTTTCGACGGTGCGGTGTGGGGGCACACTTGAAAGTGAAACGCGTTGAAGTATTGGCCAGCGGCTGCGCTGACGGTGCCGGCTCTATTCGCCATGGCCATTTCATAAGGATTCACGGTGTCAGCTGGCTCGGAGCGCCGCCAGCGTTTCGTCTTTGTCCCACAGCCGAAAATGACGCTTCGAGATTTGGCTGGCCGAGAGGCGATCAGCGCCCGGTTTCCGTGCGGGCGGGTCTCGGCTACATCGACCTTCTACTCCGCGACGACCTCTTAAAGTATGCAGCACTCAAAGCGGGCGCCGGTGTGCGCTTGTGCGTGCCGTCGCTCGGGGTCGATACGCAGATCACTTGGCCGTCTTCACCACAAAGACCCAAGAGCACGGGACGACTGATACTTGGTCATGTCAAAGAGGCGCCTGAACGAGAGGCCCAGACATTACGAGAGGCCCGGACATTGCCAGTCGTTGCGATGGTCGTTCCCAAGGTTTCGGTTTCAAACCGAGCTGAAATGGACCCCGAGGCGTCGCCGGGCGCATGCGCTCGACCGGACCTGAAATCCGTCCCGCTACTGAGCGTTGGAGCGGAGGTGTCCGTTGCTCCGCGCACCACCGGGCTTTCGCGTCTAAAAGCGCGTCCGCCGGATGCTTTGAGGGTTAGTGACGAGGCGAGCCAGGCCGAAGCCGCGCAGCAGCTCACCGTTCATGGGCCGCCGGTACCAAGATATCGCTCTCTCGCACTCCCGGTTATTTTGGCGACAGTGGCGTTGATCGCCTCGTTCGTCGCTGGCATACGCATGCATCCGAACGATGCCGTAAACACGCAAGCATCCGCGATCGCTGAAAAGCTGATGTTTACGGTATCGGCTATGACGAGCGCTGTTGCCGGGCGCAAACTGTTCGATGTTGCCGAGCCTAAGAATGTTATTTCCGAAATTCTTACGGATGCTGAGGGGCGCGTTGACACCGGCCGCCTGCTTCATCGTGAAGCGCTCGAGCATGCAAACGATGCGTTGAGCGGTGCGCAGACCCCGCAAGAGCGCCGCAAGGCTGCGTTCTGGTTGCGCACCGTTCTCGCCAAATCCTTATCCGAACCGCGGCTCACCTGGGCCGTGACGCAACTCGGTGCGGCTTATACGGAAACCGGTCCGGGCCAGAAGGCCGATTATGCGGCGGCGTTCCTGCTGTGGCGGTGGGCGGCTGATGCGGGCGATCCGCAGGCTGCCTGTTTCCTTGGCCGCCTCTATCTGGATGGCCGCGGCGTGGCGATTGATTTGAAAGCGGCTGCCAAAGAGCTTGAGAGGGCCCGCCGGCTGGGGGGGTGTCCGGAGCTTCAGTCCACACTCGCCCGCCTGAGCGAGCTGCAAGAATGATGCGATGGCATCGTTACCTGACCCGCTATATCGAGGAGTTCGAGCTGTGGCCAAAAAAACCTCGGAGCTCTCTACTGGTTCAGAGCGGAATGGCATCGCGCGTGGTGTCGCCGCACGAGAGACGGGCTTACTGAGATTGACGCCTGACCGAGGCGCGGGTTCGCGGCACTCTGGGGACGGGCTATTGTCGACGTTGGCGGTCGACGCCGCGGCAACCGGTCATGAGCTGCCAAGCAGCCAGCCTTCGTCGGCCGCTCCGGGATTTTTCCGAAGGCATCGCGCGAGCCTTATACTCGGGATTATAGCCGGCTGCGCATTGGTTGGCGCGATGTGGCCCGAGATCAATGGTCGAACGGGTCGGCAGCCGCCGGGAGAAAAACTTGCAGAATTGCGCAGTTCCGATTGGGTGGCGCGTTTGCTTACGGTCGGAGACAGATCACCGGGTGGTATAGATGCCACGGATATTGCCGTTGAGGATGCCTTGGCGCGCGCGGAGCAAGTGGTGTTCGATAAAGGCAGCGACATCAGGGAGCGGAAGTTCTGGCTGCGGAAGTCGATCAGCCTGATGCTGGCGGAACCGGGATCGCAATGGGCCGCTTCCCAGCTTGGCGCGTTGAAGACGAGGCCCGATGGCCCCGGGGGCGCAGCTGATTACAAGCGCGCGAAGATGCTGTGGGAGCTGACCAGTATCAGCGGCGACACGATCGCTACCTGCTTCATCGCCAAGCTCTACGAGTTCGGACTGGGCGTTCCCGAGAGTGAGAGAGACGCTGCGGCTTGGCGGGAAAAGGCGGCGGCGACGGGTGGCTGCCGCCTTGAACAGGAGCGTGCGCCGCCGTCGCTCACCAACTAGCAAGATCGCCTGACGGTATCGGCCTGCAGTTTGGCGGTGGTCAAGAAAGGCAACCCGCGCGGGAAGGGCTCGGATGAGCTATCGGATCAAAAATGCATATTGCAATGCAGCATCGCCGATGCTAGCCCAAGTTCATGAGTATCTTATCCGCATTATGCTTGGGTGCGGCGACGCCGCCCTGATCTGCGCTTCCCCCTTATTTGTCGACGTCCGCTCAGCCGTTCCGGCAAAGATGCGGGCGTGTCGTGTTGTTATTCCTCGCGCGGTCCCTGCGGCGGGGTCAGCCTTGGCGTTTCCATGAACCTTGAAAAGATCCGGACCGAATGGCTCGGTAACATTCGCGGCGACGTGCTCGCCGGCCTAGTCGTCGCGCTTGCGCTCATCCCCGAGGCGATCGCGTTCTCCATCATCGCCGGCGTCGACCCGAAGGTCGGCCTCTACGCGTCGTTCTCGATCGCGGTGCTGACCGCCATCGTCGGCGGCCGCCCCGGCATGATTTCGGCCGCCACCGCCGCGACAGCGGTTCTGATGGTAACGCTCGTCAAGGATCACGGCCTCGAGTACCTTCTTGCTGCGACGATCCTCGCCGGCGTCCTGCAGGTCGCGGCCGGCGCCCTCAAGCTCGGCTACGTCATGCGCTTCGTCTCGCGCTCGGTGATGACGGGCTTCGTCAATGCGCTGGCGATCCTGATTTTCATGGCGCAACTGCCCGAACTGATCGGCGTGCCATGGTTGACGTACGTCCTCGTCGCCCTCGGCCTTGCCATCATCTATCTTCTGCCGCGCGTCACCAACGCCGTGCCATCGCCCCTCATCTGCATCGTCGTACTGACCGCGCTCGTCCTCGCCCTCGGCCTCGATGTTCGCACCGTCGGCGACATGGGCGAGCTGCCCTCTACACTGCCGATGTTCCTGCTCCCCGACGTGCCGCTCACCTTCGAGACGCTGTCGATCATCTTGCCCTATTCTGTCGCGGTCGCAGCCGTCGGTCTCCTCGAATCTCTGATGACCGCCCAGATCGTCGATGAATTGACCGATACGCCGAGTGACAAGAACCGCGAGTGCATCGGCCAGGGCGTGGCGAACTTCGCAACCGGCTTCATCGGCGGCATGGCCGGCTGCGCCATGATTGGCCAGTCGGTGATCAACGTGAAGTCCGGCGGCCGCGGCCGTCTCTCGTCGGCCCTCGCTGGCATCTTCCTGCTGTTCCTGATCGTCGTGCTCGGCGCCTGGGTCTCTCTCATCCCG
>CAZWCL010000097.1:0-9596 GCA_964632265.1 uncultured Hyphomicrobiaceae bacterium
TCACCCGATCATTTCACCGGGTCGCGCAAACCGCAGCCCACCGCCTCCGCCCGTCACCCGATCATCTGACTGACTTGCGCCAACCACACGCCACTCGTTTGCACCGTCACCCCGTCATCTCACTGCGCGACCCGAGCCACAACCGGACCTGGAGCACGGCCGAATGGATAAGCTGCATCGATGGCGCGGGATTTCGCGTCGAGCACAGCGAGATCCTGCCAAAGTCAATGTCTTTCGAGACCTGGATCAAGAACATGTCGGTACCTGCGGATACGGTTCCGGTTCTCGCTGATATGCTGCACGACGCCTCGCCGGCCTTTGCGGCCTATATTCAGAAACGCGAAAACGAAAACGGTGTCGAAGGCTTTACGATTGCAGAGTTGTTGGTTGTGGCACGCAAAGCGTAGCCGCTGAAGCAGCGTGCCGGACACACTCGTTTATTGAATGTCAACCGCTTACAGGCTATAAGACTTGGATGTCGGATATGCTTCGAACAGTGACGGGTATGCGAATTACCGCCCCGGTAGCCTGAGGGCCGCCGGGAATTAGATTCGCGTTAATAACCGTTTATTGTTCTGGAGAAATTTCATGTCCATGCGCTCGCGCAATGGCCTGCCTCATGAAGAGCCGGCAGCCGATACCCAAGAAGTCTCTAACGTCCTTTTCCATGTCATCGGCGATGCAGATGCCGGCCTGGTGCCGCGCGTTCTGGATCCTGTGGCCAAGCTCAACCTCGTGCCAAGACGCCTCCACGCTTCATGCGAGGACGGCGACGGATCGGTATTGAGCGTTGACTTGCGGCTCGGCATCGTCAACCGCGTTGCCGGACAGCGTGTGGAAGCTGCAATCAGACGAATGGTCGGCGTTCATCAGGTCGTCGCTGTCTACGAACAGGTCTGAACGGATCGCACCTGCTGTCGCCGGCATCGCTGACGCCGGCTTGGGCTTGCCAGCCACGGCACGCCATGTGAGACGTGCTCTGTGCAATGACATCGCCGCGCCGTTAATTTGCCCAACGGCGAACAATCGGCGATGTTCCATTGATTGAAACGGTGTAGAAGGTGGTTTCTCGCGCCGATGCCGTGGCGGTATCCGGCGCTTGCGACCGGGCGGGACCAGAAGACGGGGGAGCCAGTGCAAATCGTAGCACTTATTGATCGCATGGCGGGACCGAATACCTTACGGCGCTGCATCGCTGTTATTGTGACCTTCGCTGCTGTGCTTGTTGCCAGCCTCTCGCCAACAGCGTCGGCCTCATCTGACGGCACGCCGACGGTCGAGCAATATGCGGCGCACGTCGGAGGTCGAATTGTACCGGTCGGTCGCCTGGTGATCGACGGGATGAGACTGACGTGTGGCCGACGGCCGACGGTGCTGGACACCAGTCTTGATGACTATGGCGCCGCTTATCCGGGCTTCCTCATTCTCAATCCCAAGCTGATCGCGCGTGTTCCGAAAGCGGTAAAACTCTGGATTTACAGCCATGAATGCGGCCACCAGTTCCGCGGTCCCGACGAAGAGATTGCCGACTGCTTCGCTGTCCAACGTGGCCGCCGGCAGCGTTGGCTAACGACCGACGGTCTTGATCAGGTCTGCGAGTTCATTCGACCGGCGAAAGGGTCGTCAATGCACTATTCGGGTCCGCAACGGTGCAAAGTCATGCGCCAATGTTATGCCGAGAAACGGGTGCGCTAAATCCCGGGAGCCGACGAGGCCGTGACGACGATGCCTCACAGCATGACGGAACGGCGCTTGTGCCGTTGCCAACAAAAAACCGCCCCACGTGGCGTGAGGCGGTCCTTGATCATTTCCGGTTTAGTTGCAGACCGTTCGTAACCGGGACCGTCGCCGGCTAAACCAAAAAAATGATCTACTCCAATAATGTATAGCGGAACTACCGACCCCGGTGAAAACGCGAAAGCTATTCCACCAAGGTCGGACCCGCTCTAGTCAAACCAAATCGACTAAACGTTAGGCCATCTGGATGTTTGTGGCCTGCTTGCCGCGGCCACGGGGATCATCTTCGATATCGAAGCTGACCTGATCGCCTTCGTTCAGAGGCGGCAGCCCAGCACGCTCGAGCGACGAAATGTGGACGAAAACGTCCTTGCCGCCGTCTTCGGGTGCAATGAAGCCGTAGCCTTTGGTGTGGTTAAAAAATTTCACTGTGCCAGTGGTAGCCATAGGGGAAACCTTTCCCAATGAGACTTTGGAAGTTGATAGGGCGCTCGACACCAACGCGGGGAAGAACGCCATCTCAGAACGTCTGGGAAAGTTCGTCCGTAGCCCCTAATGGGGCAGTCAACCGTCTTAACCTAGCTCTCTGAGCCGGGCATCTCGTCCAAAATTCACGATACCCGCACATTTGCACATAGGTGCAGATGCGACGGTCCGCAAGTCAAAACTGCGTTAGATTATGCAAGACAAGTCGCAGCCGAGGCCCGTAATCGGGGCCTGCGACAGGCTGCCGGCCGAACCGCGCAGCCGTCTTTTCCAGACAAAAGAGCGCGCTCACCGACTCAAGCGCGGTGGCCGGGCGGCGGGGTTTTTTCCTTGAAAATACAAAGATCCTCAATGATGCAGTTGTAGCACATCGGCTTGCGCGCCTTGCAGACATACCGCCCGTGCAGGATCAACCAATGATGCGCATGAACACCATACTCTTCGGGTACGACGCGCATCAGGACTTCTTCGACTTCCAGAACATCCTTGCCCGGCGCCATGCCGAGGCGGTTGGCGATGCGATAGACGTGTGTGTCGACCGCCATTGTGGGATGGCCGAACGCCATGTTCATCACAACGTTTGCGGTTTTGCGGCCAACACCGGGCAAGGTTTCGAGGGCGTCGCGGTCTTCCGGCACTTCGCCACCGTGCTTTTCGATCAGGGCTTGCGAAAGGGCGATGACATTTTTCGCCTTATTGCGATAAAGACCGATGGTCTTGATATACTCGCGCACCGTATCCTCACCGAGCGCCAGCATTTTCTGCGGTGTGTCGGCGATCT
Source organism: uncultured Hyphomicrobiaceae bacterium (assembly GCA_964632265.1). Classification (GTDB taxonomy): domain Bacteria; phylum Pseudomonadota; class Alphaproteobacteria; order Rhizobiales; family Hyphomicrobiaceae; genus CAJQQK01. Next base: position 3,005 of record CAZWCL010000097.1, read on the forward strand.
TGAACAAAGGCCGCGTTGCCTTGTTTACACCGGCATCGGTTGCCTGTGCTGACAGAACGACCGCGACGAGCAACGTATAGGCGTTGACGTGTTCGAGTTCGCCTTCAGGCTCTGGCATCTGAGCCGACAGGCGGTCGAAAATCGCTTTGATCTGATCGCGCTTTATCTTTGGACGGGGGAGACGCTTTCGTTTCGTAGATTTCTTCTTGGGCGCCGCCTTAGGTGCTGGGCCGCCCGCCGCTTTTTGCGGGCTTGGCGAGCGGCCCGATAATGCGGCAGCAGGCTTCATTCTTGTCGCATCGGACATGATTGGCGCGCCTTGTCTTAGGCTTCAATGTGTGGATACGGTTGAACAGATGAACAGTCGCTACACCGAACATAACTCAGTCGATGCGTCAACGGCGGAACAGGCAGCTTTTCGCGCCGTGCTGACACCCCATCGTTCGCTCAGTGCCGACGGCTTTTTCATCATCATGTGTGCGGTCGCCGTCGTCAGCTTCGTGGTCGGCATTGCATTTGTGCTGATGGGAGCGTGGCCGGTTTTCGGCTTTTTCGGACTCGACGTCGCGCTCATCTACTGGGCGTTCAAGCGCAACTACCGAGATGGCCGCGCGAGCGAAGAGATCGAAGTTACACCACATGCCGTACACTTGACGCGCATCGATCCGGCCGGCCGGGAAACCGTCATTGACTTTAATACCTACTGGGTCCGTCTGGCCCTCGACGAGCGCTCGGATGGCCGGTCCCATCTCAGTCTCGTCTCGCGTGGCCAGAAGACGAAGATCGCCGATTTCCTCAGCGATACGGAGCGGCGCGAGTTTGCCGAGGTGCTGAGCGCCGAGCTCATGGCCGCACGTTCGCGCGTCAGCTTTTAGAGCTATTTCAGCTTAGCAGGCTGTTGCCTGCCCGACTACATCATCGCAGGAAACGGGTCGCCGAACATCGAGCCGGGGGCTAGTGTCGCGCTCATTCGCAGTGTGACGTGATGCTTGAGATGATGAACGAAACCACACATGACAGAACTTCCGATCCAGACCGGGCCAAATCGTTGTTTGGGTCTGATGCGCGCGATTATGACATCGTACGGGAGGCGATCGCCTACCTCTCGGAAAACTGGCCAGAGCATCCAAGTCTGGATGCGCTTGCCCGGCATGTCGGGCTTAGCCCTGCGCACTGCCAGAGACTCTTCAAACGGTGGTGCGGACTAAGCCCTAAAGAATTCATTCAGGCGATTACGATCGACCATGCCCGGACGTTGCTGGACGGCTCAGCCAGCCTGCTTGATGCAGCTCATGAGGTTGGCCTCTCAGGGGCAGGTCGGCTGCACGACCTGTTCGTCAACCACACTGCGATGACGCCAGGTGACTATAAGCGACGTGGCGCCGGACTTGAAATTTCGTACGGTTTCCACCCATCACCGTTCGGCGAAACACTGGTAATGGCGACGGGTCGCGGCATTGCGGGGTTGGCGTTCGTCAATGAAGACGCCGGCCAGAGCCGCCTCGAGGCGCTTGAGCACATGACCCGGCGTTGGCCGAATGCCGACTACCGCGAGATGCCAGACCTCACCCGGGCACACGTCGAACGGATATTCGAGCCGACAGCCTGGCAGGCGGAGGAGCCGATCCGGCTCGTGCTGATCGGTAGTGATTTCGAAGTGCGTGTATGGGAGACGCTACTGAAAATCCCGATGGGTCGCGCCGTGAGCTACGGCGATATTGCCCGCCATATCGGCACGCCGTCGGCTGCGCGGGCCGTTGGCAGCGCGGTCGGGCGCAACCCCATTTCGTTTGTCGTGCCGTGCCATCGCGTTCTGCGTGGTGACGGTTCGCTCGGCGGTTATCATTGGGGTTTGACGCGAAAGCGCGCGCTGATCGGCTGGGAAACGGGCCGCATGATGACGGCCGGGGCGCCAGAGGCCAATACGGCGGCACGCTGATCAGGCGGCACGGACATCAACGCCCGTTGCCGCCAGATGCGCCTTGGCTTCACCTATCGTGTAAGTGCCAAAGTGGAAAATCGAGGCTGCCAACACGGCACTGGCATGGCCCTCCAAGACACCGTCGCTCAAGTGATCGAGTGTGCCGACGCCTCCCGAGGCAATGACGGGAACACTCACAGCATCGGCCACGGCGCGTGTCAGTTCGATATCAAAGCCGGTTTTGGTGCCGTCCTTGTCCATAGACGTCAGCAGGATTTCGCCGGCGCCGCGACGGACCATATCACGAGCGTAGCCAATCGTTTCGATGCCCGTCGGTTTGCGTCCGCCATGGGTGAAAAGCTCCCAGCGCGGCGGTTGCCCCTCCGCCGATACGCACTTGGCATCGATCGCGACGACAATACACTGGGCGCCGTATTTGTGTGCCGCCTCGTCGACAAAGTCCGGGTTGGCGACGGCTGCGGAATTAATCGACACCTTGTCGGCGCCAGCTCGCAGCAGCTGGCGGATGTCATCCACGGTTCGCACACCGCCGCCGACGGTCAGCGGCATGAAGCAGCGTTCCGCCGTGCGCGTCACGATATCGTAGAGTATGCCGCGATCTTCATGCGTCGCCGTGATATCGAGAAAGCAAAGTTCATCCGCACCGGCAGCATCATAGGCGGTGGCGGCCTCGACCGGATCGCCGGCATCCACAAGGTCGACAAAATTCACACCTTTCACTACGCGTCCGTCTTTCACATCAAGACATGGGATGATACGCGTTTTGAGCATGGGGGTTGTTTCCATTTCGAGCGCTTGGTGCGTCAGGCGGCATAGTCCCGCCGATCGACGCAGTGTTAGCCTATTGCTTTGGTCATGTGTACTGCTCGCGGGCTTCTTTGGAGAGACCCATGCGTAATTGGCAACCATATTTTGCGGTTGGCTGGCGGTTGGCCATCGCAGCCGTCGTGACGCTGACCCTTGCCGCCTGTAGTGGCGTCAACGGCATTGGGCCGACTTCGGCGAAGCTTGGCGGACGATTGACGGTGCCCCAAGTCGACGCGGTGACACTTGCCGCCCGAGAAATGTCGGACGATCCTACGGCTCAGGTTTACGGTTTGGTCTCGAAGCCTTCGCTCACCGGTACTGGATCGCTTGATGTCTGCGGTTATGTGCGCCGGGCGGGACATGCCGATGATCCGCTCTATGTCGAGGTCGATCCAAAGGCCGCCCAGGACGCCCAGGGAGCCCAGGGAGCCCAGGGAGCCCAGGCCGCCGTGATGCGCGGACAGATCGGCAACGACGACGCGAAACTGGCCAAGGTACGGTTCATGTGCCGCGCTCATGAAGGCTGGTAGTCGCGGATACTCCCGCCGTTCAACAAATATTTCTCGTCGATGGCATGCATTTTGCCTTTCGCCGGACAGAGCCGCGCGCAACCGCGTGCGGACACGTGTGTATGTCTAGAAAAGCGCTAAAAACCTCGGTTAAGCCAATCATGCCATTCAATGTTCAATTCGGGGCTCATGACGAGCCGGCGCTGAGGCGTCAGCAACCCCGGCACACGAGAAACGACAGTGCCCTAGGTGACTTCTTCCGAGGGATCAGTTTCGGACTGGGCCTTGTGGTGGCGTTATTTGCGGCATTCTGGCTCCTCGGCCCGTTTGCCGGCGTTCCCACCATGGACAACGTATGGGCCACGATGTCCGGCTGGCGCTGAACCGTGCCTGGCGCTGGCCCGGCTCAACGCTGGCTCAACGCGCCTTTGCGGCCACGGCAAGGACGTGTTCGATCGCTATATCGGCGGCCTTGGCAGCATCGGGGACCGCCGGATCGAGCCCCGTGACAGCCAGGCAATCTATGCGGTCGAGCCGCATTAGCGCATCGCTCACGACATTAGGGGCCGGCCCGCCTTCGGCTGCGAACCGATTACAGCCAACCGCGTCATGCACATCAATGTCGAGATGAGCATAAAGCGGGCCTTTGCCGCTGATGCGGGCCGCCAAAGCCGCCGGTTCGGTCGTGATCAACAAGCCCAGACCGTCGATAACAGCCTGCTCCGCCGGATCGATGTCGCGTGCGCCGAAGAGCACTGCTTGCTCCAGGTTTGCCGGGCTCGCGAGTTTCGCATGACGGGCGACCATCGCACGCCAGGCATTCCCGGTTGCGGCGGCGAGCGCCATCCCCTCGAATAGCCCGCTTGTCGATGTTTCCGGTGTGTTGAGATCGGGGTGTGCGTCGAACCATGCGATCCGCGTGCTGTCACCGAGGCCGCCGACGGCACCGATGGCGGCGAGCGCGCAACTCCCGGCCAACACTACAGGTAGTTCGCCCTTGGCGTTCGCCTCGGCCACCGCGTCGGCTATTTCGGCGGCCAGATGAAGCCCTGCCAGCAACTCTTCAGGCGTCGGCTCTTCGGCGAGCAACATAGTCTCGATGACCTCGTGTCCCGCAGCATCGAGACGCTTGGGCAGACCCTTGTCGCGCAGCGCCCAAGGCAGGTCGCACCACGTCACGCCGCCCGGCTGATTCGGCCAATAGGCATAAATCAGAGAAACAGCGGTCATGCGGCGGAACTCCCGCGGCCGCCGGTTCCGGCGGCGCGAATGAGCCCGAGCGCTTCTGTCGGATCGAGCCGGCCATCGTACAGAGCCCGGCCGGAGATGGCACCCTCGAGGACAGCGTTTTCCGGCTCTAACAGCGCCTCGATATCAGCGAGCGATGCAAGACCGCCGGAAGCGATAACGGGGATGGATGTGGCTTGCGCAAGCGCCCGCGTGGCGGGAAGATTCAGGCCCTTCAGGATGCCGTCGCGATCGATGTCCGTATAGATGATGGCCGCGACGCCTGCGTCCTCGAAACGGCCGGCCAGTTCGACCGCCGAAAGCTCGCTCGTTTCAGCCCAGCCTTCAACGGCGACCTTGCCGCCACGCGCGTCTATGCCGACCGCGATACGCCCCGGAAAGGCGCGGCAGGCCTCGCGCACAAGATCCGGGTCCCGCACGGCGATCGTGCCGAGGATCACACGGCGAATGCCGCGCTCGAGCCAGCGCTCTACCGTTTTAATGTCCCTGATGCCCCCACCGAGTTGCACGGGCATCGAGATCGCGGACAGGACGCTGTCGACGGCATCGCCATTGACGGGTTGGCCGGCGAAAGCTCCGTTCAAGTCGACGATATGCAGCCACTCGAACCCCTGCCCCTCGAAAGCCTTCGCCTGCGCGGCGGGGTCGTCATTAAAGACTGTCGCCTGCTCCATGTCGCCAAGTTTGAGGCGTACGCACTGGCCGTCCTTGAGATCGATGGCGGGGAATAGGATCACGGTTACATGGTCTCCGTCGGTTTGTTCAACCTCATTCACCAAACGGGGGCGGGTCCGGTGGCAAAGGCCGGCAGCGCACTCCAGCGGTCACGGCCCGTAGACTTGCGCCACGAGATTGCTATTTTGTTTTTGTAAACCAAACATAAGGTTTTGCAGCGTAGTTGCGCTGTAGGGTCCTGCCCTGTCAATCCATGCCTGCTATCAAAGGTCCGGCGAGCGCCACCGTTTCATGAACGTCATCCCACTATTTCCCGACAAGTCTGCGCGAGAGACCGCTCCGGCATCCGTGTCGAATGCGCGTAAGAGCACCTTGTCTGAGAAAGATGCGGTCGATATCTGGATCGCACGGTGGCTGCGTATCCGGCGCAAGGATATTCTGCAACGCTATGACTGCGATCCGCGCCGCCTCTACGAAGTGTGGGAGGGCGTCAAGCACCCAGCCTCGCGCGCAAAAGCTTTGATCAGGTTTCAAGCCGAGTATCCCAACCTGATGGACCGGGTCGATTTCGGTGGGCACCGCCGGATTCCACGCAATGAACGCCATCCCGACCAGCTCAGCCTGTTCGAGGACGAGAGGGCTTGAGGCTGGCCGTCGTGACGAACGGGGCCACCGAGGCGGACAGGCGAAAAGCCTGCGCATTTCTCAGATGACCACGATGCCGACCTTTCGCTTCGCGCCGAGTCCGAACGGCGAACTCCATCTCGGACACGCCCTTTCCGCGCTTGTTGGATGGCGGATGGCGCGATCGGCAAATGGACACTTTCTCTTGCGGATCGAAGACATCGACCTTGGCCGTGCCCGCGAGGACTATGTTCGGCAAATCCTCGATGACCTCGCCTGGCTCGGTATTGACTGGGACGGCCCAGTTCTCAGGCAATCGTCACGGTTCGATGTCTATCGGCGCGCGGCCGGCAATTTGGAGGCCCGCGGCCTGATTTATCCTTGTTTTGCGACAAGAAAGGAGATCGACGCCGCCGCATCGGAAGGGCTTGCGCCGGCTCGCGATCCGGATGGCGCTTTGGTCTATCCCGGTCTTTGGCGTCATGCAGACCCGTCCGAAGTCGCGCGGCGGCGGGAAGCGGGCGAGCCGTTCGCGCTCCGTCTCGATATGGCGCGCGCGCTGGCGGTAACCGGCGACACACCGCTTACCTACGCCGCGCTCGGCGACAACGGGGAGATGCGCAACGTCACCGCCAATCCGGCGCGCTGGGGCGACGTGGTTATCGTCCGCAAGGATGTGCCGGCGAGCTATCATCTGGCGGTCGTCGTGGACGATGCGCGGCAGGGCGTCACGCACGTCACGCGCGGGCAGGACCTCGAAGCCGCCACCGATCTCCACCGGTTGCTA
>CAZWCL010000098.1:0-9549 GCA_964632265.1 uncultured Hyphomicrobiaceae bacterium
CGCGCCCAGACCATCGTCATCGCCACGGGGTCGGCATCGGTCGCTCTACCGCCTCTGCCGTTCGGCGGCGATATTATTTCCTCGACCGAGGCGCTGCAACTCGAACACGTCCCGCGCCGTCTCGCAGTCGTCGGCGCCGGCTATATCGGGATGGAGATTGGTACCGCGTATGCCAAACTCGGAGCAGACGTCACAATTATCGAAGCCGCGAACCGTATTCTGCCGGCCTACGATGAAGCTCTCGTCAAGCCGGTCGCGAAACGCGCGGAAGCTCTCGGGCTCAAGATCCTGACGGCTGTCAAAGCGACGAACTTCGAAGCCAATAAACTAAGTCTCGACGATGGGACGGAAGTTGCAGCAGACAAAGTGCTGGTCGCCGTCGGTCGCCGTCCACGCACCGTCCGCATCGGCATTGAAGAACTGGATCTGACTATGGACGACCAGTTCATCAGGATCGACGAACGCGGCCGCACGTCGATGCGCGGCGTTTATGCTATCGGCGATGTTACTGGCGAACCGATGCTGGCTCACCGTGCAATGGCACAGGGCGAAATGGTTGCCGAAGTGATCGCCGGCGGCGATGCCGAATGGGACAAGCGCGCAATGCCCGCCGTTTGCTTCACGGATCCCGAAATCGTGACCGTCGGACTTTCCTCATCTGCGCCCCACGGTCAGAGCGTCGCCGTATCGGAATTCCCTTTCCAGGCAAACGGACGCGCCATGACGACCGAGCGTGACGACGGTTTTGTGCGCGTGATCGCAACGACCGACACCGGAGTCATCCTGGGCGTGGAAGCCGTCGGCGAAGGTATCTCCGAACTGGCGGCAGCGTTCTCGACAGCCATCGAAATGGGAGCGAGGCTGGAGGACATTGCTGCGATCGTCCATGCCCATCCAACCCGTAGCGAGGCCTTCCAGGAGGCTGCCCTGAAAGGTCTCGGCAAGGCTTTGCATATTTAACTGCGAAGGCGGACGGTGATCATCTGGTCTGAACTTCGACCGTGGTCCAACCTCACCCCTTGTCGCCTCGCCCATGCTTGAAGTGGCGGTCGATCTGAGCCGTCCACGCATCCAGCTGTGTTCGTAGCGCCGCCAAATCGGCAGCGTCTGTCGCCTGACGCTGTTCGTCGCTTTCATCGAAGCGACGTACTTCCTCTTTCATGCGAGCAAGTTCAATCGCAATCTCGCGGGCCTCGAGCCGGGCTTCGCCATCAAGCGTGCCATACGCGTCCAGCTTCTTCTCATAAGCTGCGATACGCGATTCAAGATCGTTTGTGCGCTTCGATAGGTCTATGTAATCGGACATGGGCTGTACCTCCTATTCTACCCGGCTCTCCTGGCGGCCCGATGCGCGCCATGCTCATGCCTTGGCGGCACGCAGTTCGAGTTCCAGCACGATCGTTTGCGGGTCCACCGGTTGACCGCCGCGGTCTCCTCCACGAGAGACCGTCAGAGCGCGCAATTCGATCGGTGTCTCGGAGCTGCGTCGAAGTCCGCCGACTTTTGCCGCCGAAGGACTTTTGGCGGCGGTCAGGCTTGAAAGATAGCGCCCGCTCAGCGACTTCGGGGCGATATCTGGGGTTGGGGCTACCACCGTCCATGCCAGCACGAGATTGGCGTCAACCAGGGCCGGACCTGAGGTCCGCTTGATCTCACCGGAGTAACTTGCCGGAGCGCCGGTGAGTGGCTGAAATCGGCAGGAAACGTCTCGTTCGGCCGATTTAATTCCCTCCGGCAGTGCTTCGACAGTGCACGTGAGGCGCCCCGCATTGGCGATTGGCTCGGTCCCTTGGGCGGATATGGATATTGGTCCGCACACAAGCCCGATTGTGGCCGCAGCGATGAAACGCGCGGCAAGAGTTTTCGTGCTCACGACAAATACCTCTCGAAGTCATTGTCAGTAACGCTGTTGAACATTGAACACGAGGGCATCTGAGAGGTTCCGGAAACAGAGTGCCCGCAGGCCATTTCTTCTGGCCGGTACGCGCCGTGAGCAAAGACTATTCCGCGCAAGCGGATATTGGTCTAAGCCGTATCTCGTGAGAACGGGTGCTCGCTCATGCGCCACCAACATAGAGGACAGCCTACGCGCTGCAGGGATCATGGAAAGCAAACCAGACGGCCTCTTATACAAGGACATCGTCGAGGGTGACGGCCCATCCCCCTCCAAAGGTCAGACCTGCGTCATGCATTATACCGGATGGCTCTTTGAGAACGGGGAAAAGACGACCAAGTTCGACAGCTCCGTCGATCGTGATGAGCCGTTTGCCTTCACGATTGGCGTGGGACAGGTCATTGAAGGTTGGGACGAAGGCGTCGCCGACATGAAAGTCGGCGGTAAGCGCCAACTGATTATTCCACCGGAGCTTGGCTACGGTGCAACGGGCGCCGGTCGCGTTATTCCGGCAAACGCCACGCTGTTATTCGATGTCGAACTGCTCAATATCGAATGATGGCCGGATAGCGACCGCGTTGCCTGGGTGAGTACCGAGACCTCCGGCACTCAGCCGAGCACCTGCCCGACCGGGACATAATCGTAGCCGAGTTCCCGGGCGACTGCTTCGTAGGTCACGACGCCGCCGGCGACGTTCAGCCCCTCGGCAAGGTAGCGATCACTCCTGAGCGCATCGCGCCAGCCCTTGTCGGCAATATGCATCATGTGCGGCAACGTCACGTTGTTCAGCGCATACGTCGAAGTGCGCGCGACCGCACCCGGCATATTGGCGACGCAGTAGTGTACGATACCATCGATCACGAAGGTCGGATCTGAATGCGTCGTCGGTTTCGAGGTTTCAAAGCAGCCTCCCTGGTCGATTGCCACATCGACGAGCACCGCCCCCCGCTTCATGGTCCTCAGCATCTCGTGCGACACGAGCTTTGGCGCTGCAGCGCCCGGGATGAGTACGGCGCCGATGACGAGATCTGCTTCGGCGACGCATTCGGCGAGGTTGGAGCGGTTCGAATAGCGCGTCTTGGCTTTGGCTTCGAAATGCGTTCCCAGCCGCTCCAGAGCGTTGGCATCGCGGTCGAGTATCGTGACATCCGCTCCAACGCCAACGGCTATTTGCGCCGCATTGAAGCCCACGACGCCGCCGCCGATAATGACGACCTTGCCTGGCGCGACACCGGGAACACCGCCAAGTAGAATGCCGCGCCCGCCATGTTCCTTTTGCAGCGTCGTCGCCCCAGCCTGGATGGACATCCGCCCAGCCACCTGGCTCATCGGCTTCAGCAATGGCAGGCCGCCGCCAGGACCCGTAACGGTTTCATAAGCGATGCAGATCGCGCCGCTGTCCACGAGATCCATTGTCTGGGCGGGGTCGGGAGCAAGATGCAAATACGTGAACAGAACCTGTCCCTCGCGCAACATCACTCGTTCCTGAGCGAGAGGCTCTTTCACTTTCACGATCATTTCCGCTTCGGCGAACACCTCGGCAGCACCGTCAATGATACGCGCTCCCGCTTGGCTATAAGCGCTGTCCTCCGCGCCAATGCCAGCACCGGCACCGCTCTCGACGAGGACGGTATGGCCGTGCGCAATTAGCTCGACAGCGCTCTCAGGCGTCATGCCCACCCGATACTCGTTATCCTTGATCTCCCTTACCGTCCCGATAATCACCGACATAACTCCGATCTGAGTTCGCTACCGGCCGCAAGGCCACGCCCTGCAGCGCTAAAACTTTCAAATCTTTCTTCCGCTAGAACGCCCCTAGCGCCTCGTTGGATCGTCGTGCTTCCGCCAAGTCGCAGGCGCGTCGTCAGCGAGACTAGCGTCTTCTCAGTGTCAGCTGGCCGGCGCCGTCACTACTCGAAAACGTAACCGTTTGCCGGCCCCCGCGCACGATGACGCGAATACGGCCGCCAATATCGAATTGCTGGTTGTAGAAATCGCCTGCATAGAGATTTCGGCGGATCTGCAGCAGCTCACCAGTTTGTCTGATACTGCCCGAACTTGATGCGCACGTTGCGCGAACGCCGAAGACCCGCGACGAACGGCGGTCATAGCGCACCACGCAGCGAACACGTTGGCGCTCGGCCCCGACCGGGGCAATAAAGCCGCTGCCCGCCCACGTACCGCCAAGCGGGGCTGCGAACGCCGTAGCGGATGATAAGTTAAGACCAAGCAACAAGAATGAGAGAGCCAAAAATCTCTTAAACATCGCGAAACACTCCAACTGATGTGGCGCCTCCCCTCTCGGCGCCAAAACTGAACTCAGTGCCCCCGTAAGACTAACACCAATCCTCCTCACGATACGAACACAAAGCTGTTCCCAACGCGCGGCCGCCAGTTAGTATTAATTCCGCATCTTGCAATCCGGCCAACCGTCGTTGACGGTTACGCGATACGCCAAAGCAGAGTCACAACCGAGGTTCGTCCTATGCCCGCCCCCATCCAGATTGGTGATACTACAATCCAGCGCATCGTTGAGCAGGAGGACGCCTTCTTCGACGCGCTGGAGTTCTTCCCTAACCTGACAAAGGAGATGATCGAGGAAAATCGCGATTGGCTCTACCCGAACTTCTTCAAGCCCGGCGGCACTCATTTCACCCTCTGCGTCCAGAGTTACCTGATACGCACGAAGCACCAGACCATTCTCGTCGACACGTGCGTCGGGAATCACAAGCCGCGCCCGACTCGTTCTTTCTGGGACCAGATGGCGTCCGACACCTACGAGCAGAACCTTGCTGCCGCCGGCGTCAGCGTCGCTGACATCGATGTCGTTATGTGTACCCATCTTCATACCGACCACGTTGGCTGGAACACTCGGCTCGAAAACGGCCGCTGGGTTCCGACCTTCCCGAATGCGCGATACGTCTTCTCTCAAAAAGAGCTCGACTATTGGACGAAGGCGCACGCCGACAATCCCGAAGGCGCCCCGTGGATCACAGATTCAGTCCTGCCAATCGTCGCGGCTCAGCGCTGCGATCTCGTCGCGAACGACCACACCTTGACAGATGGTATACAACTGGTCCCATCGCCGGGGCACACCATCGATCACTGCTCGATCCTGGTGGAGCGTGATGCCTCGAGCGCGTTCATCACTGGCGACATGATCCACTCGCCGATCCAGGCGCGCTATCCCGAGCTTGGTATGATGTCCGACTATGACAGCCCTCAGGCGGGCCGCTCGCGGCGCGAGCTATTCGACCGCTTCATGGACACGCCGACGTTGATGTGCACCTCGCACTTCCCTCAGCCCTCAACTGGCCGTTTCGAGCGATGGGACGACGCCTACCGGTTCGTGCCTGTCGCAACGTGACAATGACCACAGCCGGCCCCGCTGTCGGCGCGGCGCCCTTTCTGCAGAACTGTGCATCTAGCCGGTCAGCACTGATCAGCCGCCGCCTGTGCGCATCATATGCTTGTCGTAGTTGCGCAGAAACGCGTCGGCGGCAGAATCGGAAAAGCCGATCAGGTTGAGTTCGACATGCGTCATCGGCAACTCCAGCGAGCCAAGCCGGCGTTCGCCTTCGTAGGTTAGTTCGATAACCACCGTGCCGTCGTCGCCGTGGGCGATCACACGGTTGCCGCGAACTTCGTAATCCATGTGCCCGAGGGCGCCGGGCATCTCCCGGAGATAGGCGTGGACGCTCGTCTGCACGTCGTGAGTTACGGTCTTCACCATGTCACGCTCCCATTAGCCAACCGTTGCCGCCATGACGGCTAATAAAGATACCAGCCCCAAGGGGGTGACGACATGATCTGGGTCAAGTCCACCGGGAAAGCCAAACTGCGATCCGTGGACGGTGCATGGACTGACGCCGCAGCGTTAGTCCATGGCCTTGACGATTTCTTCGGTCATCTTTTTCGCATCGCCCAGGATCATCATGGTGTTGTCGCGATAGAACAACGTATTATCGATCCCCGCGTAACCCGACGAAAGAGAGCGCTTGTTGAACATCACAGTGCCGGCTTTCCAAACCTGCAACACGGGCATGCCGTAGATTGGTGATGAGGGATCTTCTTCCGCCGCCGGGTTTGTGACGTCGTTGGCGCCGATTACATAGGCGATGTCGGCCTGCGCAAACTCGTTGTTGATGTCTTCGAGCTCGAACACCTCGTCATAAGGCACATTCGCCTCCGCGAGCAAAACGTTCATGTGCCCGGGCATGCGCCCCGCCACGGGATGGACAGCGTACTTCACCTCGACGCCTTCTTGCTTGAGGTTGTCGGCCAGATCACGAAGCGCGTGTTGCGCCTGCGCGACCGCCATGCCGTAACCAGGCACGATGATCACCTTGGAAGCGTTCTTCATCATGTAGGCGGCATCATCGGCACCACCCTGTTTGATGGTGCGCGGGACACCGTCGTCACTCGCCGGGCCGGTTGTCTCACCGCCGAAGCCGCCGAGAATGACTGAAATGAAGGAGCGGTTCATGCCCTTGCACATGATGTAGGACAGGATCGCACCTGACGAGCCGACAAGGGCGCCTGTGATGATCAGCGCAATATTGCCGAGAGTGAAGCCGATGCCGGCCGCAGCCCAGCCGGAATAGGAGTTCAGCATCGACACGACCACGGGCATGTCAGCCCCGCCGATCGGGATGATGATCAGGATGCCAAGGACGAGGGCAAGGATTGAAATCGACCAGAACAGGAGATTGGACGGTGAGACGATGAATGCCCAGATCAGGATAACCAACAGCACGGCGAGGCCGATGTTGATGACATGCCGCATCGGCAGAGTGATCGGCGCACCAGACATTTTGCCTGCAAGCTTAGCAAACGCGATGACCGAGCCTGAGAAAGTAACGGCACCGATCGCAGCCCCGAGTGACATCTCGAAGAGGCTGAGCCCTGCGATCTTGCCATTATCGTTGATAAGGCCGAAGGCTTCAGGGGCGTTGAGGGCCGCCGCCGCCACGAATACGGCCGCCATACCGACCAGCGAGTGAAACGCGGCGACCAGTTCCGGCATTGCCGTCATCGGAATGCGCTGGGCTATGTACGCGCCAATCGCACCACCGATGCCCACACCCAGGATAATCAACAGCCAGTTGACGAAGGTATGCTCGCCAAGACTGAAAAGCGTCGTGACAACGGCGATGCCCATGCCAAGCATGCCGTAGTAGTTACCCTGCCGCGAACTTTCGGGACTGGAAAGTCCACGCAACGCCAGAATGAACAACACGCCGGATACGAGATAGAGAATGGCGACGAGATTGGCGGACATGGAGGGCTCCAGGTGAAGAAGTCTTGAGGCGGCCAGGGGGCCTGACATGAATTAAGTGGCAGATTGACGATCAGCGGCACGCGCGCAGACGAAGAGCCGTGTCAAACGGCGGACGATAGGGGCGACAACGAGGACGGAGGGAAACGCAACGGCCCAGGCGAAAAGCCAGCTTTCGAGCCATTGCGCTGTGAACGTAGGGATGAGGCCGATCGCGTTCCAAGTGGCGATACCGGAGACGATCAGCGACATGAGACCGGATAGCAGACCGCCAAAGACGATCGGCTCGAAGACAGCAGGAAGTTTCATCGCCGGGACCCGCTCACCGCTTTTCTTTTTTCTTGTACATCGCGAGCATGCGCTGAGTGACGAGGAAACCGCCAAAAATATTGACCGACGCGAGGACGAGCGCCAGGAAACCGAAGAACTTCGCAACCGTCGAGCCGGATCCGATCGAGCTGACGCCGACCGCGAGCAGTGCGCCAACGACGATAACCGAAGAGATCGCATTGGTCACAGCCATTAGCGGCGTATGCAGTGCTGGCGTCACGGACCAAACCACATAGTAACCGACGAATATTGCGATCACGAAAACCATCAACCTGTAGACCGATGGGTCGACGGCGTCGCCGCTGGCCGCGAAGGCTGTGGCGGGAACCAGAACGAGCGCAAGGCTCATGGCGAAGGCGCTGAGTGTTCGCATGTCGGTTAAGCTCTGTCTTCGGTGGTGGAGGGGCTATCAGCAGTATATTCGGCGTCAGCCTTGAGTTCGGCAACCGTCGGCTTCGTTTCCTCTGGCGTGAGGTTCGGGTGAACGATCTTCCGATCCTTGGCCACCAGCGTACCGGTAACGAGTTCGTCGTCCCAGTCGAGTTTCAACTCACCTGTCTCTTTGTCGATGAACGGGGTCAGGAACGTCAGGAGATTGCGGGCATAAAGTGCTGATGCGTTGACGGAAAGCGCACCCGCCAGATTGACCGGCCCAGATATTCGGACACCGCCATGGTCGACGATCTCGCCGGCTTTCGTGAGTTCACAGTTGCCGCCGCGCTCTGCCGCCAAGTCGATGATAATCGATCCCGGCGCCATGCTCTCGACCATGTCCTTGGTGATGAGGCGCGGCGCTGGCCGACCGGGAATGAGCGCCGTCGTAACGACAATATTTTGACCGGCGATGTGCTTGGCGACCAGTTCGGCCTGCTGTTTTTGGTAATCGTCCGACATTGCCTTGGCATAACCGGCCGCTGTCTGAGCCTGTCGAAATTCTTCATTCTCGACAGCGATAAACTTGGCGCCGAGCGAGGCCACTTGTTCCTTGGTGGCCGGGCGCACGTCGGTCGCAGATACGATCGCGCCGAGCCTGCGGGCTGTGGCAATTGCCTGCAGGCCGGCGACGCCTACCCCCATGATAAAGACTTTGGCAGCCGGCACAGTACCGGCCGCCGTCATCATCATCGGCATGGCTTGCTCGAACATCGCCGCCGCATCGACAACCGCCTTATAGCCGGCGAGGTTGGCTTGCGACGATAGGACGTCCATGGATTGAGCCCGGGTGATTCGCGGCATGAACTCCATGGCGAACACCGGCCGCCCTTTTTGGGCAAGCGCCTCGAGGCTTTCGCGACCGCTGTAGGGATCGAGCATTGCGACCACGATCCCGTCTGGCTTGATCGGCTCGACCGTCTCCGGCGAAGGCCGGCCGACGCTTAGAAGGACATCGGCTTCGTCGACGGCGCTCGCCGCATCATTTGCGAGTTTGGCGCCGGCCGTCTCATATGCCGCGTCTGAAAATCTTGCACGTGTGCCCGCCCCTCTTTCGATGACGACATCACAACCGAGGCCAACGAACTTTTTGACCGTCTCAGGTGAAACAGCGACGCGCGGCTCGTCGCCACGTTCTGAAGTTACGGCAATTTTGACCATCTAGGGTTCCGCTTGAGATTGTTTGTCTGGTGCCGGGACGAATTGCACTATTCGAGCATCATAATCGTCCCCGCGCAAAAGTCACACCGGGACAATGTTGCACAGTTACGACGATTTGCGCGGATGCGTCTGAGTAAGGCGCAAACCTGAGGGTTGCGACGCCACAGCAATTGCGGACGGACGACGCTCATCTTAAGTTAGAACAATTCTAATTTGGAGTCTTGCAAATGCTTCCAGCTATGCTCTCGCGACGTCAGTTTTCTGATTTGAGCGAACAAGAGATCATTGCGCTTGCGATTTCTTCGGAAGAAGACGACGGACGCATCTATCGCAGTTACGCTGAGATGCTGCGCCCCGACTACCCCGACAGTGCTAAGATGTTCGACGGAATGGCCGAAGAGGAAGACCAGCATCGCCGCCGTTTGATCGAACTCCACAAGCAGCGATTTGGCGA
>CAZWCL010000099.1:0-9545 GCA_964632265.1 uncultured Hyphomicrobiaceae bacterium
TCGCGGCCAGGCGGAGGGCGGCGGCCAGTTCACGGCGCAGCGTCGTGAGGTTCGGGTCGGCGTGATCGGCGGTTGGCATGGTGTTTCAGGTTCCGTTTGGGACAAGGCTGGCGGGGCGGGCAAGGCTTGAAGCCGAAGCGGCTTGAAGCATACCGCACCGAGATAGCGCATCGTGGTGGGCAATGCCAAGCCGCGCCGTCAGGGCGCCGTCAGGGCGCCGTCAGGGCGCCGTCAGGCACTTTACGCGCGATCGATCCCGCCTGACGGTTGACAGGGACGCTGCCACGCCCGATCCATGATCTTCGAGAGAGCATAAAAACACATAACAGGGCAGACGGCATGCCGGAGTACTCAGAAACGTGGACGTTCTTCAACGGCGGCTGGCACGAGGGAAACATCCCGATCCTTGGGCCGCGCAGTCACGGGTTCTGGTGTGCGAGTACAGTCTTCGATGGGGCGCGGGCGTTCGAGGGCGTCATGCCGGATGCGGACCGCCATTTCGAGCGCGTCAACCGGTCCGCGGTGGCGCTCGGGCTCAAACCGACGGTGGCGCCTGAAAAATGGATGGAGCTGACCCGCGAAGGGATCGGCAAGTTCCACTCAACCGAAGCGATTTATATCCGGCCGATGTACTGGGCGGAAGAGGGTGGCTACATGTCGGTGCCGCCGGACCCCGAGACGACCGATTTTCATTTGTGCCTTTATGTGGCGCCGATGGTGCCGCCGAACGGCTTTGCGATGACGGTCTCGCCGTTCCGGCGGCCGACGATCGAGACGGCGCCGACGGATGCGAAGGCTGGCTGTCTCTATCCGAACAACGGGCGGGCTATTCGCGAGGCCATATCGCGCGGCTTCGATAATGCGCTGATCCTCGACATGCTGGGCAATGTCTCCGAGACGGCGACATCGAACATCTTTACAGTCAAGGACGGCGTCGTCTTTACGCCCGTGCCGACCGGGGCGTTCCTCAACGGGATCACACGCCAGCGCATGATCTCGCTCCTGGAAGGCGCCGGCTATGAGGTGGTCGAGAAGGCGATGTCGATTGCCGAGTTTCGTGATGCCGACGAAATCTTCTCGTCAGGCAATCACTCGAAGATAATGCCGGTCAACCGGTTCGAGGATCGCGATATTCAGCCGGGACCGGTGGCGCGCAAAGCGCGTGACCTCTATTGGGAATGGGCACACAGTTGACAGCGACGCCGACTATTTTGGCCATGGTCGGCGTTGTGAGGGCACGTCACTTCCGGGCCGGACGAGACGTCCAGGCTGGAGCGATGATGATGCCGAATATATCAGGCTCGAAAGCAAGGCAATCCATATGCATTTCGCACTGACCGAAGAGCAGGCCGCCATCCAGGAAATGGCGCTTGATTTCGCCAAGGAACAGCTCGCTCCCAAGGCGTTGGAATGGGATGAGACGGAGCATTTTCCGGTCGACGTCATCCGCGAGACGGCAGGCCTCGGGATGGCGGCGATCTACGTCGATGAGGCGGATGGCGGGTCGGGGCTGGCGCGGCTCGACGGTGCGCTGATCTTTGAAGCGCTCTCATATGGGTGCCCGACGATTGCATCGTATATCTCGATCCACAACATGGTTGCGTGGATGGTCTCGAAATATGCAAGCGACGCGCAGCGGGCGGCCTGGATGCCCAAGCTTACGAGCATGGAATGGCTGTCGAGTTATTGCCTGACGGAACCTGGCTGCGGCTCGGATGCGGCGGCACTGACGACCACGGCGAAACGCGAGGGCGACAGGTACGTCCTGAACGGCGCCAAACAGTTCATCTCAGGCGCCGGAGCATCGGACTTCTACTTCGTTTTCGCGCGCACCGGAGAGGATGGGGCCGGAGGCATTTCCGCTTTCGCGATCGAGAAGGACGCACCGGGCCTGTCGTTCGGCGCCAGCGAAAAGAAGATGGGGTGGAATGCCCAGCCGACCGCCCAGGTTTTACTCGATAATTGCGAAGTGCCGGCCGGCAACCTGATCGGCGCGGAAGGCGAAGGGTTTCGGTTCGCGATGAGCGGGCTCGACGGCGGGCGGATCAATATCGGCGCCTGCTCGCTCGGCGCGGCATGGTCGGCACTCGACAAGACACGTGATTATATGTTCGAGCGCAAAGCATTCGGGCAGGAACTCGCCAATTTCCAGGCGATGCAGTTCAAAATCGCCGACATGGCAACCGACCTGGAAGCTGGCCGGCTGATGATTTATCGCGCGGCCGATGCGCTCGACCGGGCCGACCCCAATGCGACGAGCTATTCGGCGATGGCGAAGCGCTATGCGACAGACCTCGGCTTCGAGATCTGCAACCAGGCGCTGCAAGCGCACGGGGGGTATGGCTATCTCAAGGACTATGGCCTCGAAAAGCTGGTGCGCGACTTGCGCGTTCATCAGATCCTGGAAGGGACGAACGAGATCATGAGGGTCGTGATTTCGCGCAAGGTGCTCGGCGGCAATCGAGCTTGAGGACCGGGTGTGACACGGCGGGCACGACGTGCCAGCCAAGCCGGCCGTGGCGAGAAGGGCAGCGGCGACAAGGGAGCGCCAGCAGCGCGCAGCAGCGAGGGCCGCGGGAGGAAAACGCGTGACGAGGCGCAAGCTCACCGATTTCGATACGCTGACATTCGATTGCTATGGCACGCTGATCGACTGGGAAAGCGGCATGGTCGCGGGATTGCGGCCGCTGACCGATGCGGTTGCGCAGGCTTCGGGCCGCGAACTCTCGCGCAACGAGATTTTGGAGGCGCATGCGCGCCACGAATCGGCGGCGCAGGCGCGGACGCCGGCGAAAAAATATAGCGATCTGCTGGCGACGGTTTACCGGCGGCTGGGTGAAGAGTGGGGAGCCGCGCCGGACTGGGCAGCATGCGAGGCGTATGGCCAGTCGGTGAAGGACTGGCCGGCATTTCCGGATTCCAAGGACGCGCTTGCGTACCTCAAAGAGCATTACAGACTGGTTATTCTGTCGAACGTTGACAACCGCGGTTTTGCCGCAAGCAACGCTCGGCTCGGCGTGGCGTTCGACTGCGTCTATACCGCAGAGGACGCCGGCTCGTATAAGCCGGCAGATCAGAACTTCGACTATATGCTCCGGCAACTTGCGGCGATCGGGGTCGAAAAAGGCCGTATCCTGCACACCGCGGAAAGCCTGTTTCATGATCACGTCCCGGCCCGACGTCACGGGCTGGCGACGTGCTGGATTTATCGGCGGCATGGCGAAGAGGGTTACGGGGCCGCAATGGACCCGGGCCGGCAGCCGCATATTGACTTTCGCTTCAACAGCATGGCTGAACTGGCGCAAGCCCACAGGCACGCATTGAGCGAATAAACCAACGCGGCGGTTAAGAACCGACGTAAACAGGCGCAAGCAGGCTGAGTGACATGACTGAGACCCATTCCGACAGCGAAATCATCGTGCGCACCGAAGGGCGCGCTGGCCGTATCACCTTGAACCGGCCGAAGGCGCTCAACGCGCTGACCTATAGCCAAATCGGCATTATCTCGAAGGCCTTGGAAGATTGGCGCGGTGATCGGGCTGTCGAACTGGTCATTCTCGACGGCGCCGGCGAAAAGGCGTTCTGTGCGGGCGGAGATGTGGTGAGCTTTTATAAGCGCCGCGACGACGGTGGCGCCTACGCGAAGAAATTCTGGCGCGACGAATACCATCTTAATTCAGCGATCGCGCGGTATCCCAAGCCGGTCATCGCTTTGCAGGATGGCATCGTGATGGGCGGTGGCATCGGGCTTTCAGGCCACGCGAGCCACCGCATCGTGACAGAGCGGGCAATGCTGGCCATGCCTGAGACCACCATCGGACTGGTGCCGGACGTCGGTGGAACGTGGCTGCTTGGAAACGCACCGGGACGTTTCGGCGAATATCTCGGCCTGCTGGGCGAACGCATGAACGCAGCCGACAGCATTATCATGGGCTTTTCAGATACGTTCGTGCCGGCCGAGCGTGTCGAAGAGCTGGTTGCGGCGCTCAGCGCGCCGCAAGGTGACCCGGCCGGTGTAACGATCGCGACTTTCGCCGAAGCGCCGCCGCCGCCTGTGTTGGCTGACCGGCGTGAAGATGTTGACCGCATCTTCGATGGCGAGACTGTTGAGGATATTCTGGCCGCATTGAAGGCAGCCGACGGTGAATGGCAGGCCAAGGCACTGGCGGGTGCGGAGACGCGTTCACCATTATCGCTCAAGTTGACGCTGGCGGCAGTGCGCGCCGCACGCGACATGGCTTCGCTCGAAGAAGCGTTGCGTCTCGAATACCGGTTGACGACGCGGCTGTTCCTGTCCGGGGAGTTCGTGGAAGGCGTCCGGGCGCTGTTGGTGGACAAGGACAAAGCGCCGAAATGGTCGCCGGCAACGCTTAACGAGGTCGCGAAGGAAACGGTCGAAAGTTACCTCGCGCCGCTGGCGAGCGACGAAGAGCTTGATCTCGCTCTGCCAGAATAGACCGCGCCGGCGCCGATAGTTAACGGCGGATGATCACGTGATTAACTTCGAATTCGGCTGGTGCGTGCTGCCGCATGGGGGTTCACGAACGCCGAACCTTGGCATAAAGGTTGCGATGGGGGACGGGAGTGCTTGAAACCCTTGGTAGAGTTCGTTCCCTATGCACGGTCGAAAACATCTGATTATCGGTGCCGGTCCGGTTGGACTGGCAATGGCTGACGCAATGAAACGCGAAGGCATCCCGTATGACCACGTCGACGCCAACGGTGGTGTCGGCGGCAACTGGTACGACGGCGTTTTCGAGACGACACATATCGTGTCATCCAAGGGCACGACCGCTTACGCGGACTATCCGATGCCGGCGGAGTATCCGGACTTTCCAAGCGCGGAACAGATGCTCGCCTATCTTGAGGCCTATGCCCGCGACCGCGATCTGATGGGTGCCATGGAGTTCGATAAGGCGGTGGCGCACTGCCATCCGAACCGGGACGATACGTGGGATGTGACGTTCGACGATAATGAGACGCGCACTTACAAGGGTGTCGTCGTGTGCAACGGGCACCACTGGAAGCGACGGTTCCCGGACGTACCGGGCACCTTCGAGGGAGAATATATCCACGCCAAGGACTATCGCCGTCCGGAGCAGTTGGCGGGCAAACGCGTCCTGGTCGTCGGGGCCGGCAACTCGGCTTCCGATATTGCGTGTGAGGCCGCGAGGGTTGGCGCGGGCTGTGATCTCAGTCTACGATCCGGGTATTGGTTCATGCCGAAAACGGCATTCGGCATGGCGCTCACCGACCTGCCGATCTGGTGGATGCCCGTGGCGCTGCAACGTATCGTTTTGCGCGGGCTCATCAAGGTCATCATCGGCGACTACCGCCGCTACGGACTGAAGAAGCCTAATCACAGGATTTTCGACCGGCATCCAACCTATGGCACGGATCTTCTGAATTACCTGCGGCTTGGCAAGATCCATCCACGTGAAGAGATCGCGCAACTGGAAGGCGACACTGTGCGGTTTCGGGACGGGACTGTCGGCCAATATGACATGATCGTTGCGGCGACAGGGTACGACTACAGCTTCCCATTCCTACCGACGGGGCTGATCGACGTCCAAGGCGACGTGGTGCAGGTCTACGGCGGGGCATTCCCGGACAAGGTAAAGAACCTCTACATTATCGGTGCATCCCAGCCGCGCGGCGGTTTCGGACGTGTCGTGACGCCGGCGGCGCGTCTTTATGCCAAGATGATGAAGCTACAGGATGAGATTGACCATCCGATCGGGGCAGTGCTTGCCTGGCGGAACAACCCGATCCCGACGTCGCACTTGATGGATACGGAAAGCACGCGGCGGCGGATAGCTCTGTCGCACTATCTATTGCCGCTCTTGAAACGCTCCGGACGACGCATGGCGGACAAGGTCGAGCGCGAGTACTGGGAACCAGCGAAGCCGCCGGCCATCGAGGCGGAAGCCGAACGTTCGGGCAGCGGGAAGAGTGCTGCTTGATTTTTCCTCCCGCCGTGATGTGCGCGTAATAGATAGCAACTGATCAGATGGCTGCGGTCTCCAGGCCGACAACGGCGAACAATTCCCGTTCGTCGGTCCAATGGGACGTCAAACGCCAGCCGACCTCGGCGGCCAGTGCCGTGAAACCGTCAATGGTATATTTGCGCGAGCTTTCAGTGTGGATCGTCTCGCCCGCAGCGATTTCATAACGCTCGCCAGCGACGGTGACAGTCTGGTCAGCTCCGGAGATGATGTGCATCTCGACGGCGGACTGACCGTCATTCCAGCGGGCTTCGTGGTGATAGGCCTCAAGTTCAAAGTCGCCATCTAGCTCACGATTGATGCGGCGAAGGATGTTGAGGTTGAACGCGGCGGTGACTCCGGCAGCGTCGTTGTAGGCGGGCAGGAGGACATCGGTCGACTTGCGCAGATCTATGCCGATGATGGCGCGGCCGGGTTTGCTCCTGGGCTCCATGGTCGCAACATGGCCGCGAATACGCCGCAGAAACGCCCTGGCTTCTTCGGGCGCAAGATTGCCGATGGTGGAGCCAGGAAAAAATGCCGTGCGCACATTGTCGGACGGCAGGTCCGCCGGGAAGACGAAATCCGAGGTGAAGTCGGCTGCAACCGGGTAGATCGCAAGGCTCGGAAAGCGCCGCCGCAAACGGTCCGCCGCCTGGGCGAGAAAGTCGCCTGCAATATCTATGGGCACGTACAGGCGAGGCTGTTCGAGAGCGCTGAGCAGGATCTCCGATTTCACGCTGGCACCGGCGCCGTACTCTATGACGACTGCTTCGCTGCCGCAGAAGTCAGCGAGCTCGGAGGCGTTCTCAGAGAGGATCACCGTCTCGGTGCGCGTTGGATAGTATTCGGGAAGACTGGTGATTTCCTCGAAAAGCTCGGAGCCGCGATCGTCGTAGAGCCAGCGGCTGGGAAGTGTCTTAGGGTTAGCGGACAACCCGGCGCGGACGTCGGAGCCGAACGCCGTGCGTTGATTGTCCATGGCCTCGATAATCTGAGAGGCGACGTCGTTCATCGTGACACATCCTTAGCTAATCGGAGCCCGGAGAATTGCCAGCGGGCATTAGGTGGGAAGAAGTTACGGTAGGTCGCGCGGATGTGGCCGGGCGGTGTCGCGCACGAACCGCCGCGAAGGACGAACTGCCCGCACATGAACTTGCCATTGTATTCGCCGACCGCACCGTCGACAGTTTCGAAGCCCGGATAGGCGCTGTAGGCGCTGCGCGTCCACTCCCAGACATCGCCAAACAATTGGCGCGGGTACGCCTCGCCGGTATCGGTATCGGGATTGGCCGATGGTGCCGGCTTCGGACGCAGACGTCCGCTGTCGGCGAAGTTGCCCTCGAGCGGACAATTGGCGGCGACATGTTCCCACTCGGCCTCGCTCGGCAAACGACAGCCGGCCCAGCTCGCATAGGCGTCGGCTTCAAAATAGCTAACGTGCGTTACAGGGGCTGCAAGATCGACCGGCTGCAAGCCGCGTAGCGTCATAGACCAGTAGGTGTCGTCCCGCTTCTCCCAATAAAGCGGCATTTGCCAGTTCTCGGTCGTGACGGCGTCCCAACCGGCTGAGAGCCAGTATAATGGATCCTGGTAGGCGCCGTCCTCGATGAAGGCGATCCAATCGGCGTTGGTCACGGCCCGGTCGGCGAGGGCGAACGGCTCGAGTAAAGTCCGGTGGCGCGGGCCCTCGCAATCGAAATGGAAGCTATCGCCAGCGTGGCCGATCTCGACGATGCCGCCATCGAATGTGTGCCATTCAGGACCATCCACGGTCGCGGCGCGAACTGCGAGAGGCTCGGGGTCGCGGTACGGTGGGCGGAGTGGGTTTTGGGCGAAAAGGTGCAAAATATCGGTGAGTAGGAGTTCTTGATGCTGCTGCTCATGATTGCAGCCGAGTTCAGCGAGTTCATGCACCTTGGGGTCATTCGTGTCGGCCAACAGGGATCGCATTGCCGCGTCAACGTGACGGCGGTAGGCACGGACGCAGTCGAGGTGCGGTCGCGTAATCATGCCGCGACGGGGACGGGGTTGACGCTCGCCAATGGTCTCGTAATACGAATTGAAAAGGAAGTTGAAGGCGGGATCGAATTCCTTATAGCCAGGGGCATATTCAGCGAGAATCATGCGCTCGAAGAACCACGTCGTATGAGCGAGATGCCATTTTGCCGGACTGGCGTCCGGCATCGACTGAACGGTCGAATCCGCGTCGGAAAGCGGGGCTGCAAGAATATCTGTATGGGCGCGAACATCCTGGAATTGCGATAGCAAATTGCCAGGCATCGCGATGCGACGCTCGCTACGTGCTGTCATGTCAGGGGGTACTCCGTTGTGCGCATTCGCCAGGCGGATGAGAAATGAACAGGTAACCACGTGCAATGGTTCCCGAATTTCCCCTCCATCAGCCGGTTTCCTCCGGCACGCATGAAAAGCCGCCGCCCGGCGGCTTCGACGACGTTAATCGCCGCGCATAACGAGACTATGGCAGACACCTGAGCTGAACAAAACAGGTGGCGGACGTAGTGGCGCAGCCGGGTCAGCAGCAGCCGGCTGCGCCGCTTATCACCGAGCTTCTATTTTGGCCGGTATTTCAATAAATTCCATCACTTCGGCTGCGCCATCTTGCTTGGGCGCAGCGCCGATAAGACGGCGCGGCAGATCGGCACGCGCTCCAGCGCCAGCAGACGGCGGGCGGCGGGTGTCAATGGATGATACGGGTCCTTTACGCGGCCGTTCTTTTTGCGGCGGAAGTACCGGGCGTTGCCCTCGATCGCCTTGATCGTGCGATCGGTGATGAGGGGCACAAAACGGCAGCGGCTGTCCGACCGCCGCACGACGGCGGCCAGACTGCGCTGCGCTTTGCGGCGGCGCCGGTTGATGCGGCGGCGGTAGGCCGGTGCCGTCGTCATTACGACGCACGCGGTCGAAGCGGGTAATTGGCGCTCCATCTTGCCAAAATCGGTCGATGCGGTTTTAGGCCACCGTGCCCAACGGCTGGCGGCGTTGCCAAGGAAAGAGAAGATGATGAGTTTTGGTCGGCCCCAATCAAACAGCGCTTCGAGCGGGCTCTTGTTCTTGCGGCAGAACGGAAACGATTTGTCACGCCCGAACTGGACGTAGCGGCCGTCCTTGCGATGGGGAAAACCGTAGAGCCGCGCATTGACCGGCCACTTTGGATCAGGCTCGCAGACCATCTTCTTATACAGCCGGCGGCGGGTGGCCCAGTGATGAAACGAGGTCGACTTGACCCCCATCAATGCGAAGCTTTGCGCGGCCACCGCCGCCGCCTCACCCTTCCACGTTTCCTCCGACCGGCAACGCTTGGCGAAATCCTTAAAGAAGTTCTTGAACGCGCGGCCTGCGCCAAACGAGAGCTGGCTGTCGCCCAAAAGGAGCATGTCCGGAACTGGCGCATGCCGCTTGATGCGCTTGCCCTTGGCCGCAGCAGTGTAGACCGATGACGCAAGAACAAGCGTCACCAAGCAGAAAAGCGCATATGCGGAAATTACCCGACCCATACAAAACAGTATCGCAAATCGGCGCAAATTTGGTTGAACGGGC
>CAZWCL010000100.1:0-6467 GCA_964632265.1 uncultured Hyphomicrobiaceae bacterium
CCTAGGCAGCCAAAAGCTTTCTGCGTCATGGTGACGATCGCCTCGGTCATCGGCGTGTTCTTGCCAACCAAAGGCAAGTCGGTCGCATCGTGCATGATGTCCTCGACGAAGCGCAACTGAGCGCCGAGCGAGCCGCCGGGGTGGATGCGTTTGAAGTCCTCCGCCGTAAATCCACGTGCCTCGAGCAGGGCCATGGCGAGGCAGTCGCCGAGGGCGAGTGTCATCGTGGTCGAGGTCGTCGGCGCCAGGCCGTGCGGACAGGCCTCGGGTGCTTTCGGCAGCGTGAGGACGACGTCGGCTGCTTTTGCGAGCGTAGATCCGGTGCGCGAGGTTATCGCGATGAGGGGCACGGCAAACCGACGTGAGTGATTGAGAATATTGCCAAGTTCGAATGTTTCACCGGACCAGGATATGGCGAGGACGACGTCGTCGGCCGAAATCATGCCGAGGTCGCCGTGCGAAGCTTCGCTCGGGTGGACAAAGAACGCGGTCGTGCCCGTCGACGCAAAGGTCGCTGCGATTTTCTGGCCGATATGGCCGGATTTGCCGATTCCTGAGACGATGACACGGCCCTTTGCGTTGTGCATCATCGCGACCGCATCGTCGAAGGCTTCAGCCATTGGGCCGGAGAGGGCGTTGCAAAGATCCGCGAGGCCCTCGGTTTCCAGCTGCAGGGTGCGCTTTGCCGATTTGATGTAGGCGCTCGTAGCCTGCCTCTGAAGAGGCTGGGTAGCGGATTGCTTCCCCGGCGCTTTGGGCGCGGTCTTCGATTCTGGCGACGCCGCCTTTTTTGCGGAATTGTTGGCTCTTTTCGAATTCGTCGCGTTGCGGGCTGATGACGGCGGTGCGGGTGATTTCGGCTTCAGGGCGGTGGCGGCCTTTGTGGCCGACTTCTTGTTGCGCTCTGGTTTGGCCGAGGGACTGGCCGGCTTGGTGTCATCTACCTCCTGAAGTACCCGGCTGTGTTGCCGCGTCGTGCGTTCTCCGGACTTCAGG
Source organism: uncultured Hyphomicrobiaceae bacterium (assembly GCA_964632265.1). GTDB lineage: Bacteria > Pseudomonadota > Alphaproteobacteria > Rhizobiales > Hyphomicrobiaceae > CAJQQK01. Next base: position 997 of record CAZWCL010000100.1, read on the forward strand.
CGCCCCTGGTTCGTGCTCGATATATCCATTTCGGCGTCCCCCGACCGTATTGTCATTGTTCTGCGACCGCCGCGCCGTTGTCGCAGCGCGCTTGCAGATTCAACGCGACATTAGCGTGACGTAGCAGTACGGCAACCCCGGGGACAAGCTCCAACCACAGGTTCCGTGCTCCGGCTGATTGTCGGGCGGTGAAGTTGCCACACTCATGAAACGTTAACTGCAAAAGCTCTAGTGTCACTTTTTGCGGCCTGGTTGTGCGTTTGCCGCCATTGAGCACGTGGAGTGTGTGGTGGAAACGTACGTTCAGCGCTCGAGGGGGCGCGTCGTTGCACGGCTGCGGTGTTGCATTGCACTTGCGGCAGGCCTCCTGTTCATGTCGACGTCGATGGCGCCCGCTCAAACGGCTGGGCTCGACGATGCCGGCCGCGCGCGTCAGGCCGAGCCGTTATCCCCGGAAACATCGCTTTTGCGCGGCGTTGCCGGGCGAGAAGACGGCATGTCCGAGCGGCGACGGCCTGATTACGATCGAGGGACCATCGCGGCGGACAACAGCGCCATCGCGTCCGGTGACGGCCGCCCCATCGACCTTGGCCCTCAAGACCAGATCCGACCGATCGAGCCGGACCTGCGCGGCAGTGCCGATCGCGATCCCTTCGATAATCCGCCGGCGGGCGGCGATCCAGGCCGATTTCAGATCGAGAGCGTCGAGCCGCTGAAAGACCGGCGCACACGTGAGTTTTTCGAAGCCGACCCTTTTGCACACCTCGGCTGGCGGCTGGGGCCGTTCATTCTCTATCAGGAAGTCGAAGCGGCGCCAGCCTGGACTTCGAATGTCTTCTACGACCGCACCGGCCGTGGCGACTGGTTCGCGGACTTTCGGTCCGAGACCAGGCTCGTGTCGAACTGGGCGAACCACGCTATCGAACTCAGAATGCTGCACGACCGGTCGTTTCATCGCACTCACACGAGCGAGAACGATGAAGGAGCCACGTACGAGGCGCGCGGGCGGCTGGATGTCACGCGACGCACGAAGCTCGCCGGGCTGGTTGCCCGTGAAATCAGCCAGGAAGCGCGCAATAGTATCGATGCTTTGGGCGGCCCGGTTGGGACGGGACGCGCCGATGTTGTGGCGGACCGGGCGGCCCTTGTTCTCGATCACCGCTTTAACCGTCTCTCGCTTCAGTTGCGCGGTGGCCTCGACGATACGCGATACGATGATGTTCGCGCGATACAGACCCGAGACGTCACACGGCGGACGATCGCGCTCAGGGCACAATGGGAGTTCCGGCCGACGTTTTCCGTGTTTGGCGAAGTCGCCGGTGACTATCGGACGTTCGATAGTGGCGGTAATGGGTTCGATCGGGACTCTCGTGGCCAGCGCTTTCGGGCGGGCGTCGCGCTCGGGCAAAGCGGGGAATACCTGCGTGGTGAATTTAGCGCGGGCTACGGCCGGCAGCAGCCTGACGATGGGCGCCTTCGGGTCGTCGAGGCGTTCCTGGTCGATGCCAATGTCGCGTGGCGGATCACGCCGTTGACGGCGTTGCTCGTCGAGGCCGAAACAACCATTGACGATACGACGCTCGCCGGCAGCGGCGGTGCGGTCGAGCGGCGTGCCGGCCTCAAAGTCAACCACAAATTCACCCGGCGTGTGACGGGGGAAGTGGGCGTTTCATACGCGACGCAGGACTATTCGGGCGCGTCGCTCGCCGAACGAGAAACGACGTTCAGTGCGCGTGCAGAATATGTCATGAACCGGCACGCGGCGCTCTTTGCGCTCTACAAGCATCAGCGCTACCGATCGAATGAAGAGCTGCGTGATTATAATGCGAGCACTGTTCTGTTGGGCGTGCGGTTGCGCAACTGACGCTGGCAGGCGGACGGCAGCAAGCCGGACGACCGGTCTGCTCGCCACTTGTTGCAGCGCGCCGGGGCGAAGCCCATCTGAGACAAGAACAAATTGACCCGAAAAGTTCGTCGAAGCGTACAAATTACAAGCAAGTGATGCTGCGACGCTGGCGTCGTAGGGCGCGCGCCCCGTTTCGGGTGCACCATGGGATGGACTAATGAGCAACGAAGACAATCGCCTTTCAGCGCGTGCGGCGCGTTATCTGCGTGTTGGGAGTAATGTCGGTACGATCGCGGCGAAGGCGGCGGGGCAACGATTGTTCGGCTTTGAGGCCGACAAGTCCAAGGATGCGATGGAGCTTGCACGGGCGCTTGGTGGTCTCAAGGGGCCGATCATGAAGGTTGCGCAGCTCTTGTCGACCATTCCCGAAGCGTTGCCGGCGGAGTATGCGCGCGAGCTTTCGCAGCTTCAGGCCAACGCACCGCCAATGGGGCCGGCTTTCGTAAAGAGACGTATGGTTGCCGAGCTTGGGTCCGACTGGCGCAAGCGTTTTGCCGATTTCGAGACAACCGCTGCCGCGTCGGCATCGCTTGGACAGGTCCATCGGGCAACAAGCCATGACGGTGAAGCGCTTGCCTGTAAGCTACAGTATCCGGATATGCAGTCGGCGGTTGAAGCTGACGTCTCGCAGCTCGGAGTGGTGTTTGGTATTCACGCCCGGATGAACCCGGCGGTCGATACCCGCAATATCCTCAAAGAAATCGCGGCGCGACTGCGGGAGGAACTCGACTATACGCTGGAAGCGCGCCATACCGCCCTCTATGCTCTCATTTTCAAGGACGATGATCTCATTCGCGTACCGGACATTTTCAACGAACTGTCGACCGGGCGCCTGTTGACGATGAGCTGGCTCGATGGCGCGCCGCTGATGGACTACAAGGCCGCGCCGCTCGAGGACCGCAATCGGATTGCGGAGGCGATGTTTAAGGCGTGGTGGTATCCGTTCAGCCACTATGGTGTGATCCACGGTGACCCGCATCTCGGCAACTATACGATCTTCGAAGAAGGCGGTACGCCGGCCGGTATCAACCTGCTTGATTACGGATGCATCCGCACTTTTCCGACGCGGTTCGTCCAAGGCGTCGTCGACCTTTACCGCGGCCTCCTTGAGGATGATCGCCCGCGGGTCGTGCACGCTTACGAGAGCTGGGGTTTCGAAGGTCTCACGAACGAGCTGATCGAGGCTATGAATATCTGGGCGCGCTTTATCTATGGGCCATTGCTTGATGACCGCGAAAGGACGATTGCGGAGGGCACGACGCCGGCTGAATATGGGCGGAAAGAGGCGTTTACCGTTCACAAGATTCTCAAAGAGAAGGGGCCGGTGCGGATTCCGCGTGAGTTCGTTTTCATGGACCGGGCCGCGATCGGATTGGGTGGCGTGTTCTTACACCTCGACGCCCGGCGCAATTGGTACAAGTTGTTCAATGAGACGATCGAAGGGTTCGACCTCGAGGAGGTTGCAAAGCGTCAGCGGCGGGCATTCGAGGAAGTCGGGGTGCCGCTACCGGCGGCGGGTACGGCGCCCGCGCCTGGAAGTATGTAGGCTGGCGGCTGGCGGTGCGTTAATAGAGCATTCCCGACGGCCGGTTGAGTTCGGAATTGGTCTAGCGCGGGCTGGACATCTGTTCTGGGCGCTTGGGCCCGGCAGACTTTATTGGGGGAGGCTTACGCAATGGTCGAGGCGTTGGCGGCCCTGTTCGCGGGCTATGCGGCTTACGCGGGCTGGCCGTGGTGGTGGGCGACGCTCGCCGGGGGCCTTTCAGGGTTTCAGGTTGCCCTTGCAAGAGCCTACAGGAGCGGAGCTGCGCAACGGGTTCAGGCAGGTGACCCCACGGTCAGCCGTGAGCTTGCCAAGATGGCTGTGATCGGGTTGGCGCTTGGCGCGCTCGGCGCAACGCTCATTTATTTTATCGCTCGCGCCTTTTTCGTCTAAGGCGGTTCACACTCAGATGCGATCAACTCTGTTGGCCGATTGGCGGCCGACCGAAGGCCGTAGAGCCCGTGAGTTGTGACGAAAGGGCAGATTATATCCAACTCGTGTTGAACTCGATCCAGCCCGTCATTCAATCAAAAAAGGCCATCCCTCCGCCCGCGGAAGCATGGCCTTTCGTGAGATGCGACCAGTACCCTTGCAGCGCTGCGCGCTTGGGCCTGGTGTGGGTGTCAGATCAGAATTTGATGCTCACGCCGGCGCGGATCGACTGGACCTCTACTTCGCTGTTGTCGATCGAATTGCGGAAATCGATGTCACCAAGGTCCGTGTAGCGATACTCCAGGCGTGCCGTGATGTTGTTTGTGAAGGCCTGCTCGAGACCACCACCGATCGTCCAGCCGTGGCGGGTGTCGCCATACGATGCGAAGCGAACGCCTGCGGCATTGCGCTTGGTGATATCGACTTCACCGAAGGCATAACCACCGGTGACGTAGAACAACGTGCGATCCGCGGCGAAACCGAACCGCGCACGGATCGAGCCCATGTATTCAATCTCGGTTTGGTGGCCGAAGTTGAGTGTGCCAAGGCCGCCATAGTCGAGGTCAGCGAAATCGATGTCAGCCTCTATGCCGTAGACCAGCGTGCCAGCCTGGATGTTGTAGCCGATGTGGCCACCGCCGATGAAGCCGTCACCGTCGTAGCCATACGACTGGTTGAACCCGGCGAGCGGACCGGAGCGGGCATCGGTGTCCGCCCAGGCATAGCCGAGCTGTAGGCCGGCGTAGGCGCCGGTCCAGTTGAAGCGCGGATTGTAAACAGGAAGTGGATCATCCTTGATAGATCCGCGGCGGTAATCTCCGCCAAGATCTGCGGCTTGAGCCACAGCTCCAAAACTCAACGACGCAACCAGGGCGCCAATCAACATATACCAACGCATGGTATTCCCTCACTTAGACTTGCTAATCCAACATCCTGAGTGTTTGCGCTGACCCCCGTTTCGCGGCCATGTGTGAAACACCCGTACGCAACTGAACTCGAAAATATCGCCATGCGTTCGATCGACCAAGAAAAAAATATGTATTTCAACGTGTTAAAAAAGCAGTTTTGAGCATATTTAATGACGAGGTGTGGATAAACTGAGTATAAGGGGTGCCGAGATTCAGAATTTTGCGCGCATTTCGGTGGTTTGTATCGGGGTTGTGGTCTTGATGAGTTTTCTGTCGTCATGTGGAAAACGCGCGGCGCGGGGCGCCTTAATAGCCGCCCGCGCCATCGCGAACAAAGTTCGCCAGGTAGACTGCTAGTGACAGTGTTGTTATCGGGTCACGCAGCAGGTGGCGCCGGTGGCATCTTGTCGAAATTCGGGATCTCGGTTGACGTGTTGTCCCATACCGGGCGCATCGCGGCGTAGACAATGGCGCCGGGCTTGAACCAGGCGTTGTCGTCGATGCTGCCGGCAGTGAGCGCAATCAGTCCCGGACGCCCGGTATTCTTGCCGCCGATGCGGCTGCCGCAGGTCTTGCAGAACAGCCGCGTGTTGGTGTTACCGCTGTCGGCGGTGACCGAGTAGCTGGCGGGGTCACCTTCGAAATCGACGTCGTCTTCATTGAAGAAGGCGAGTGCCATATG
>CAZWCL010000100.1:6477-9535 GCA_964632265.1 uncultured Hyphomicrobiaceae bacterium
CCGACGCCGGAGGCGCGTTGGCAGTCCTTGCAGTGGCATTGCGCCATTCGTAGCGGTTCTTCGGCTTTGATGGTGTAGCTGACTTCGCCACAGAGACACTGGCCGTGGGCATTCTTGCATGTCGACATGATGCACTCCTTCAGACGGTCGGATTCAGGCAGGCGATGCCCGCCGATTACTTCTTTTGGCGTTCGTCGCGAATGTATTCATAGATGCGGGTGAAGTCCGTCCGCGGCTCGAACTGGTCGATGCCCTCCTGCCAGACACCGGCGACGCTTTCACCAACATCAGATGGCGTGCCCTGACTTCGGACATTGTCGATATAGAGCTGGACATCTTTGTTCAGCAGTTCGGCGTAAAAGCCGGCATCGAATGTGCCGGGGAGTACGCGATTTGGGAATTTGTCGGTGACCGCGGTGTTGGAGCCCGTCGATACGGCGATGACGTCGAGCATCGTCTTCATGTCCAGGCCCTGGGAGAGCCCATAGACGACAGCTTCCGAGGTCGCCGCCATGGCGGTTGCCGAGAGGAAATTATTGGCGAGTTTTACGGCCTGCCCGAGGCCGGCCTCTTCGCCGACGTGGAAGGGATTGCCGCAAAACGCCCTGAAGACTTCCGCGTGGCTGTCCCAAACATCTTTCGGGCCGGCGAACATAAGTGTGATGGTGCCCTTGATCGCGCCGGCGCGGCCGCCACTTACCGGTGCATCGCCGAGGATCAAACCCTTCTCCTTCAGGGTCGCGGCGGCCTTCCGGGAGGCGTCGGGGCCAATGGTCGACAGGTCGATCACTAGGTCGGCGCGGGGCTCGGTGACGCCTGCGATCTCGTCTGAGACCTGATTGACGATCTGGCCGTTCGGCAGAGACAGGAACACGGTGTCGGATTGGCGGACGACCTCGGCGACGGAACCGGCCGCCTTGGCTCCTTCAGGCATCAGGCCCTGCGTGCCGGCGGCGTCGTAGCAAACCATTTCGTAGCCGGCCTTGGCGATGTTGTCGGCCATCGGTCCGCCCATCTGGCCAAGCCCGATAAATCCGATCGTCCGTTTGGTGTCTGCCATGGTGCGCGCTTCCCTTTCTTATGGGTCTATTTCGTATCACAAATCAGTTAGCGCGTTACAGCGCGGTGTGGGAAGCAACTCGATCGGAAAGGTGATATCGGCGCGTTGACAATGACCCCATCGTCGATGACCGCGATCTGTTCCAACGCGGCGCTATCTGCGCTAAACCCAGGCCGAACCGCTTTCTCATGAGGCCAATGATGCCGAACGACATGACCGCTCTGACCAATATTGCCGCCAAGGCACGTGCCTGGCCGTTCGAGGAAGCGCGGCGTTTAATCAAGCGGCTCGACAAGCTGCCGGGCGGCGATGCAAAGACAGTGATCTTCGAGACCGGCTATGGGCCCTCAGGGCTGCCGCATATCGGCACGTTCGGCGAGGTGGCGCGTACGAGCATGGTGCGGCACGCGTTCGAGGTACTGACCGAGGGCCAACGCAAAACGCGGCTGATTTGCTTTTCCGACGATATGGACGGCTTCCGCAAAGTGCCAGGCAATGTGCCCAACCAGGAGATGCTGGCCGGTCATCTCGACAAGCCGCTGACCGATGTTCCCGACCCTTTCGGCGGAATCAACGGGGCAGCAGCACATGCAAGCTTCGCGCATCACAATAACGCAATGCTCCGGCGATTCCTCGATCAGTTCGGCTTTGAGTATGAGTTCTTCTCGGCAACAGAGTGTTACCGCTCCGGTATGATGGACGAAACGCTGCTCAAGATGCTCGCCGTCTACGACAAAGTGATGGACATCATCCTGCCGACGATCGGTGAGGCACGGCAGCAAACCTACTCACCGTTCCTTCCGATCTCGCCGCGCACCGGCAAAGTGCTGCAGGTGCCGATGATTGGACGGGATGTCGACACCGGTACCGTGACTTATGTCGATCCCGATACGGGCGAGGAGGTGACGACGCCGGTAACCGGCGGGCGCGTCAAGTGCCAGTGGAAGGCGGACTGGGCGATGCGGTGGGTGGCGCTCGGCGTCGATTATGAAATGTCGGGCAAGGACCTTATCGATTCAGTGACGCTCTCGTCGAAGATCTGCCGGGCGCTTGGCGGTACGCCGCCGGAAGGCTTCAATTACGAGTTGTTTCTCGATGAGCGGGGCGAAAAGATATCGAAGTCTAAGGGCAACGGAATTACAATCGAGGAGTGGCTGGAGTACGCGAGCCCGGAGAGCTTGTCGCTCTATATGTTTCAAAAGCCCAAGTCGGCGAAGAAACTGCACTTCGACGTTATCCCCAAGGCGGTCGACGAATACATCACGTTCCTTGGCAAATATCCGAGCGAAGAAGCGGCCCGCCAGATCGAGAACCCGACCTGGCATATTCACACCGGACAACCGCCCGCAGCCGATGTGCCGGTGAGTTTCGCGCTGCTGCTCAACCTCGTATCGGCATCGAACGCGTCCGAGAAATCGGTGCTCTGGGGGTTCATTCAGCGCATCGCGCCGGATGCCGGCCCTGAGACGCACCCATTGCTCGATGAACTCGTCGGCTACGCAATTCGATATTTCGAGACTTTTGTGAAGCCGGCGAAGACATTCCGGGAACCGGATGGCCGGGAACGCGCCGCGCTCGGGGCGCTCGATGCGGCGTTGGCCGATGCGCCGGCCGGGGCAAGTCCGGAGGACTTGCAGACCGTCGTCTACGAGGTTGGCAAACAGAACGGTTTTGCGGACAATCTCCGCGACTGGTTTCGCGCTATCTACGAAGTCCTGCTTGGGCAGAGCCAAGGTCCCCGGTTCGGTTCGTTCATTGCGCTTTACGGCGTTGACGAAACGCGGGCGCTGATCCGGAAAGGTCTCAACGGTGAATTGCTGGCGGCCTGAGTGCGTGGCCTTTTGACCGCTGCGGCCGGCGGCGGATATTTCCAACCGATCGAACGAACGCGATGAGAGAACGCAGATGTGATGGCCGCCTCTCGATGGTTGGAGGCTTGTTGACGTTCGCCGCCGGAGCCCTACGCTTGGCTCGCGCTTTCCAGACGGAATGAAACTT
>CAZWCL010000101.1:0-9333 GCA_964632265.1 uncultured Hyphomicrobiaceae bacterium
CTGCCCGGATGCGAAAAAGCGCCAGGCGTCGCGAGCCACATGAGTTCTTCAACAGTCTGCTAGGAGTTCGAATGACCAACAGCGTGACATACCCACGGTTTGGACAGGCGACACTGACCGATTGCGACCGGGAACCGATCCACATTCCCGGCTCGATCCAGCCTCATGGCTGCTTAATCGCTTTCGACCCAGAAACCCAAAAGGTGCTGCAATGGGCCGGGGACCTGAAGAGGTTTTTAGGGTTTGACAGGGGCGACCCGGCCGGAATGACACTCGCCGGTCTGCTTGGCCCAGCGGCCACCCAAAGGCTTGAGGACGCGATCCGCGCCCGCGCGCCGCAATCTACGACACTCAAAAACTACGCGGTCGAAATTGAGACTCCCGCTGGCAGCATAGATGCCATCGTGCATCCTGACGGTCCGGTACTCGTCATTGAGTTTGAACGCGCCAAACGCGGCGGTGGCGGGATGCACTCTACGCTCTTCACCGTTCAGAACATGCTTGCAGAGGTGAACGCAACGTACACACTCGCCGATTATCACCAGACATGCGCCGAGCACATCCGTGAACTAACCGGCTTTGCACGGGTGATGGTCTACCGCTTTCTCGAGGACGGCAGCGGCAGCGTCATTGCCGAAGCAAAGGCAGACCGCGTTGAAAGCTATCTTGGTCTGCACTATCCCGAGACCGACATTCCGAAGCAGGCGAGAGAACTCTATCAGACGAACTGGCTGCGCTGTATTCCGGACGCGTCCTACACACCACAGCCTCTTCACCCCGAAATCAATCCAAAAACGGGGGCCCCTCTCGACCTAAGCTATTCTACCTTTCGCAGCGTCTCGCCGCTCCACCTGAAGTATCTTCAGAATATGGGCGTGGCCGCGTCCATGTCGCTCTCGATCATCAACAAGGGCGAGCTTTGGGGGCTAATTGCCTGTCATCATGACAAACCGCACTACCTCGCCTGCGAAATCCGCGTCGCTTGCGAGGTCTTCGCCCAGGTCTATTCGCTTCAGCTCGAAGCTCGCGCACATGCGGAGAGATATGAGTATTCGCTTCAGCAGCGCTCGATCCATCAGCAGCTGGTCACTCGCCTCGCCCGGGAGGAGAGCCTGTCGGATGGCCTGATCCGGTACCGGCCGAACCTGCTCGACCTGATTCAAGCCGATGGTGTCGCGGTCTTTGTCGACGGCGATTATTCCGAGATCGGCCATACGCCGGGCCATACCGCGGTCCAGAGCCTTCTGTCCCAACTGGACGCCCGCGACGAGGGCGGCGTGTTCGCAACGGATAGCCTGAGAAAAAGCTTCCCTGATACCGCGAACAGCCACGGCGAGATCGCCGGTATGCTCGCATTGTCAGTGTCGCGGTCGCCGAAGGACTACATCCTGTGGTTCCGCCGGGAAGTCGTCGAGACCGTAACTTGGGCGGGCAACCCAGCCAAGGCGGTCGAGGTCGTGGACGGAACCGAAAAGCTAACGCCGCGCGGCTCGTTTGCCGCTTGGCGTGAGACTGTCCGAGGCCGATCCCGGCCATGGCAGCCGAACGAGATCGAAGCGGTCCAGGCGCTGCGGCTGTCGATACTCGAGGTTGTGTTGCGGCGCGTGGATCAAGTCGCGCGGGAGCGCGCCGAAGCGCAGGAGAAACAGGGACTTTTGGTTGCCGAACTCGATCACCGCGTGAAGAACACCATCGCCAACATTCAGTCCCTCATGCGGCATACGCGGCGGTCCCAAACGACGCTTGACGACTATGTCGAAAGCCTTGAAAAACGCATCAAGGCCATGGCCTACGCCCACAATCTCCTGTCGCAAAGCCGCTGGCACGGCGCCGAGCTCAGGGCTCTACTGGAAGATGAGTTTCGGCCGCATAACGAGGCGAACGGCGCAATATCGATCGAGGGTGAGCCGGTCGAGCTGAAACCCCAGGCGGCCCTCACCCTGTCGATCGTGTTCCATGAGTTGACGACGAACGCCGCGAAGTACGGAGCCCTTTCAACTGAACGCGGTCGACTGAACATCGGCTGGAGAATCGACGGGGATCAACTTCGGGTCATATGGCGTGAACGAGCTGGCCCGCCAGTTGCTCCGCCTGCGCGCAAGGGCTTCGGGCGCACAATCATCGAGCAATCGGTGTCCTTCGAACTGGAAGGCGAAGTTTCTTTGCGCTTCGAGCGCAACGGCGTGGAATGCGATCTAGTCCTGCCCATGAGCCTCGTGAACCGTTCGTCCAAGGCCAAGCCCGAGGTCAAAGCTCGTGCGTCCGGTGACGACAGCGCCTCGGTCCGCCCGATGCGAGTTCTCCTGGTCGAGGACTCGATGATCATCGCGCTCGACGTCGCGCAGACGCTGGAGGATCACGGCTTCGAGGTTCTGGGTCCTACAGGTCGCGTATCCGGTGCAATGGGCATCCTCGACAAAGAGACGGTCGACTTTGCGGTGCTCGATGTGAAGCTCGGGAAAGAGGACAGCTTTGCTATCGCTGATCGCCTCGTAAAAGAGGGAATATCGTTCACCTTTCTCACCGGATATGATGCCGCTTCGGTTCTGCCCGCGAGGTTTGCCGCCCATGCCTGCCTCAAAAAACCCTTTTCCGACGAGGTCCTGTTCGAGACGATCACCCGGCTAAGGAATTGCGGATAATCGCTCCCCGTCAGGCTGACCTGCTGGCTGTGGTCGCTTCAAATCAGTAAACCGACGCACATCCAAGTATCAGAGGCAAGGTTGCAGGCGATGCAATAATTCAAAATTGCACGCTCCAACTGATGATCATTAGTAGGCTCAGAAAAGCCGAGCCTGTGCCAGCGGCGTACCCTCGCCAATCGCCATCACAGTTGGTCACCTCACGCGCCTGGTGCAAAGGCGTCCAGCGCCTTGGCATCTGAGCCGTTTGCACCATCGGCTGGAAAGGCCTGCAGGATCACCTGATCCGCACCGGCACGCCAATGCGCTTCGATACACTCCCGGATCTGGCGCTCACCACCCCATACCACCATCGCGTCCATGAACCGGGCAGACCCATCACCGGTGATGTCGTCTTCCTTGAACCCTAACCTCAGCCAATTATTGCGATAATTATCAAGCGCCATATAGCGCGCCATCTGTTGGCGCTGGATCGGGCGCGCAACACTCTCATCCCCGCTCAGGATCACTTTCTGCTCAACACACAACCACGCGTCCGATCCCATGATCTCACGTGCCTCCGCGGTATGCTCCGGCGTCACGCAATAGGGATGCGCGCCCTTGGTTGCCTCGCCCGAAAGCTTCAGCATGTTCGGGCCCAGTGCTGCCAGAACAATAGCCCGGTCATCCATCTTTATCGTCGGGTCAATCCTGGCGTCTGCCATCGCCTGCAGATACCTGCGCATCGTCGTCACCGGTTTCTTATAGTCATGCCCGCGCGCGCCTTCGACAAGTGGCACATGGCTCACTCCAAGTCCCAGAATAAAGCGTCCGCCATAAAGTTGGTTTAATGCATCATGGCCCTGCGCCGAGGTAACAGCGTCACGAGCGTAGATATTGGCGATACCGCTCGCGATGAGTAGCCGCGATGTTTGCGACAACAAAAACCCGCCCATCGCCATGCTTTCATAGGATAGCGATTCCGGATACCACAGGGCATTGTATCCGCGCCGCTCGACGCCCGATGCCAGATCCGACAGCTCGCCTTTGCTCAAAACATTGGTCGCACACCAAACACCCAGCCCGGACGGTTTTCTCATGCCTTCATTCCTCAAAACGTGAAGTGTCGCGCACATCGTCGGCGCAATCATTTTGCCCCCATCGTACTGACACTGAGGCATATGACGATCCGCATATTTTCCGACGCCGACGCATGCCTTGTTAAAGACTAGGTCTAAAAGATCGCGCAGCGCACAGGAGTGCCGGTGACTATGGCGGCCTGGCGCCGCTTTTGTCCACTACAAGGGTAAAGGCCGCCGGTGTCAGCATGTCAGCCCGGAATCGAAATGGTTCTGACCTGTCGATCGTCCAGTCGCTTAACTCTTTGGACAATTTTCTATTCTGTTCCTCGATAAAGCCTTTCATCCGAGGAGGTTCTGTGGCTTGACGCGAATAGAGATGAGCATCGCAGCGCTTATCGCTCTGTGCGCAAGCGGAACGCGCGAGGAATTGACGTGTTGGACTGTCCGACTGCAGGCACCAGGGGCGAATGGATGAAATCTTCGGCTGGCGGCGAACGTCGGGTTCTCGTTCTCGAGGATGAGTTCTTGATTGCACTTGAAACGGAACACCTTATCGAGAGCTGCGGATGTGTTGTAGTGGGGCCGGTTTCCAGCGTCGGCGGCGGTATAGCCGCCGTTCAACAGACGGAACTCGACGGTGCCGTACTGGACATCAACATCAGGGATGAGCGCGTTTGGCCGGTGGCGGAACTCCTTGATCACCGAGGCATCCCATTTGTTTTTACGTCGGGTTATGAACTCTCCGAAATCCCCGCCCAATTCAGGGATCGGCCGCTGCTGCGGAAACCTCTCATGCTCAACGACCTGCGGCTGGCACTGGATTCGATCGGCTTAACAGGCTGTTGAAGAACTCATGTGGCTCCCGACGCCCGGCGCTTTTTCGCATCCGGGCAGGAAGCTGGTGCAGTCCGATGTGGACCCATCGGACAAGCGCGAAAAAGCGTGGCGTCCCAAAGGGATGCGGCGAAATTGACAGCCACGGGCGTTCGGTCGAACTTCACCTAATCCGGTCCAGCGGCAAGTCCAGGACGCACCGAAAGCCATCGCTTTTAAACTCGGGCGTGCATGTGCCGTCGAGTTCGTGCTTCGCGCTGCGCGTTATAAAATTGAGGCCGAAACCCAGACTGTCGGGCGGCTCTACGTCGGGACCGGCGCTTTCGTGCCACTCAATCCTCAGCCGTTCATGGTCGGAGGAGAAGTTCCAGCTAAGCGAGACGCGGCCATTTTGGTCCGACCAGGCGCCATATTTTCCCGCGTTCGTCGCGAGTTCCTGAAGGATAAGACCGAGCGTCACAACGCTCGTCGGCCGGAGATTCAGCTCCGGACCGGCCACGTCCAGACGGCCCGATTCCGGCTCGGCGAATGGCGAGAGGATCGCGCGGATCAAACGTTCGAGATCGGCGCCTTTCCAATCAGCGTTCGACAGTATCCCGTGCGCCTTGGACATCGCCTGCAGGCGCCCCATCACCAAGTCCAGAAATTGCTGTTTCGTCGAGGCGGCCCCGGCACTCTGTCGCACCAATGCTTGTATGATCGCCAGCGTATTCTTCACTCGGTGATTGAGTTCCGAGACCATGGTCGCAAGTTCTTCTTCGAAGCGCTTTCGCTCGGTAATCTCAACGAAGGTCAGCACCGCCCCCTGGACCTGGTTCTGCTCGTCGCGATAAGGCTGCACACGCATTATAAGCGTCTGCTGTTCCCCATTGCGCGCCTCGACCTCGTGTTCGATCTGCTTGCCATCGCGGATCACCTCGCCGACCTCCGCTTTAAGCGCTTCAAAATCAATCCGTCCGGCGAGTTCGTCCAACGGTCGCCCAAGGTCGTGATCCCGAAGCCGGAACAAGGGCTTGGCGGGCGGCGTAAAGTTGCGGATGCGGAGGTCTTTGTCGAGAAACAGCATTGCTATTCGAGTGTTGCTGAACAGATTCTTCAGATCATTGTTCGCGCGGCTAAGTTCTTCGACGCGGGTGCTCAGCTCGTTGTTGACGGTCCGCAACTCTTCATTGATCGATTGCAGCTCCTCCTTAGACGTCTCAAGCTCTTCATTCGAGGACTGGAGCTCCTCATTGACGGACGAGAGTTCCTCGTTCGAGGCACGTAGTTCCTCGTTTGAAGTTTCGAGTTCCTCCAGCGTGCTCTGCAGGCGCTCCTTAGTCGTCTGCAGTTCCTGCTCCAGCATGCGGATCAGCTCGCCATCGCCGCCCCGGCGTCGCGCGGCCTCGGTACTCTCGGCCATCGCGGCGGCCCCGATCTGGAAGACAATCAGATACAGCAGCTGTCCGTCTTCGCCGGCTGGTAGCGGTTCCACGGTCAGCGCAAGGTGTTTGCGATCCTGATCCGAGCCGACGGTGAGGTCGGTCCGCACGAGCCTCTGTCCCGATGCCTGCACTTGCGAAACCGCCGCCTTGATATCGACCGCCAGTTCACTGCGTGCCATGGCCGCAAGGTTTGCACTGGGACGGCCGCGGGGCAACTCCAGGAATGAGCCGGTACCGCTCGACGCCTCGAGGATCTCGAAGTCGGAATCGACAATCACGTAGGCCGGACTGTAGCGCTCCAGCAAGCGCTGTGCCGCTCTGTATGCCTCCTTCTGCGCGTTGGTCTCCTTGACGCTTTCATTGCGCTTTTGAGGGCCCCTCTCTCTGCCGTCTCCGCCGGCGATCGGGAAATCGGGTAGCTTCGCGCGCTCACCCATGCGCCGGAAGATGCGGTGCTTGCGATCGATCTCGGCGAATAATTTCTGGTCCGAGCCGGGATTTTCGGCCGGCCCGAGAAAGAGGAAGCCGTTCGGCTTGAGCGCGTAATGGAACACCGGCATCAATCGCTTCTGGAGCGCCGTCTCCATGTAGATCAGGACGTTGCGACAAGAGATCAGGTCCATGCGCGAGAAAGGTGGATCGCGGAGAAGGTTGTGCTGGGCGAAAAGACAGATTTCGCGGACATTCGGACGCACGACGAAGGTGCCGTCCTCGCTCTCGAAAAATCTTTCGATCCTTTCCTTGGTCACGTCTGCGGCTATGCTCCGCGGATAGCGCCCAAGCCGGGCGGCATGCAGCGCGTTCTCATCTATGTCGCTACCGAAGATCTTTATGTCGGGGACACTATCAAGCTCAGCCGCCTTTTCCAGGATCAGAATGGCGAGGCTGTAGACCTCTTCCCCTGTGGCGCAGCCCGGCACCCAGATCCGGATTTCGTCATCCTCGTTCTTGCCTTCGAGAACCGGGGTAAGGACCTGTCCAGCAACCGCCATGAACGATTCGCTATCGCGAAAAAATTGGGTCACGCCGATCAGCAGATCGCGAAACAGCCGAGACGGCTCCCGGGCGTCATCCTTAAGGTGCTCGACATATTCAGAAAGAGACGAGATGCCAAGCATCTGCATGCGCCGGCGAATGCGGCGGTCCATGGTGCTTGACTTATAGCCGCTGAAATCGTGGCCGATCACACGGCGGAGGATTTCACAGATCTCAAGACGCTCCCCGTCCATCACCTCGACCCCGCGGACGATGGGCCTGCGGCGGATGAGGAAGTCGGCGAACAGTTCCGGCATGTCTGCGAGATCCGCCTCCCGATCCACAAGACCCGTGCGCAGAGCGCTCAACAGCATGCTGTCATACTGTGCCGTCCCGAGCGCCTGCGTCAGCGTCAGGCCGCCTGCCTCCTTGACCGCCTTCAGACCGAGCGTTCCATCGGAGCCGGCGCCGGATAAAAGGGCGCAACCGGCATGCTCTCCCTGGTCCTCGGCGAGCGACATAAGAAAAGCATCAATGCTGGTGCGCCGGGCAAGGGGGTCGTCGCCGGAAACTGGATGCAGCACACCTTTCTTGACCCTTATCACGCTACCGGGGGAATTAACGTAAATGCTGTCGGCTTCGATCGTCGTGTCTTCGACCACCTGCACAACTGGCGCGTCGGTGCGACGCGCCAGAATGCCTGCAAGATCGCTTTCACGGTTCGGCGCCATATGCTGGATCAGGACCCACGCGATGCCGCTGTCCTTTGGAATGTGCTTGACCAGTTCCTGAAGAGCTGACACGCCCCCGGCAGAGGCGCCTACCCCAACTAGGGGAGGTGAAGAGCTTTGCCGCCGTGCTTCACCGCTGGCCTCGTTCTGTGACGCGAGACCGGTCCTCTTTGGGGCGGCATTATTAGGAGTCATTCGGTTACCTTCTTTAGACCGGACGTCTTAGAATGACGATGGACCAATTTGATTGGAGCCCCATGTGCCGGGATCTGCAAATTTGGCAGCGCATTGCCCCGCTGCCAACGGTCTTGGCGGATGAGTTCCAACCGCGTGCGAAGCGAAATTGTTCACGTCAAGCAATTGCGCCGTAATCAGATTGCCCTTCTCCAAGCAGCTGATCGGTCGCGGCGACCCATAGAGACTGTCGCGGATGCGCGCTCGCTTTTTGCGGGAGCCCGACAGCTGCGGCGAGATAGCGTTGGATTATCTTTGATCATTCCGATGGTGCCGCACCACAAATTCGAACTGGCAACTTGAATACCAATGTTGCTCAGTTGGGGGACACTCATGCGCCGCAATTGATAGAGCGCGCGATCTTTTGCTGCCACCATCACCTGGCCGAGTTGCCGATCCCTGGCAGGACATTCGGCCGATCCGTCTAGGAAAAGATATCTGCTGAAAAACCATCCTGTCCAGCATTTTGTCTTGCATTTTCTGTCTCCTGAGTTGGCCGAACCGTAATCAAAGCCGTCTTTGCAGTCCGCTGCGTCTCAGCCACTGATTTGCGGTGTCCCCAATATCGTCAAAATCGTTTCCGGCACCGATGTGCGCATGTGAGGGCGTTATGCGGACGGGGTCCGAATTACCGTGCCCGAGCGGGCTGATGCTATGAGAAGATGATTGCATGCGCGGCGTCCTCCCGATTTGATGGCCCATGGTGCAGCAGGATTGTCGCCCTGGTCCTGCCGGTGGGGCCGGGTTCTATGGGTCCGTCTTACAAAGTCGAAGGAATACAGCCATGACGAGCGACCAACTGACGAACTCCCAGGTCATTGCGGCCTACCGCGAAAAGACCCCGGGTTCCGCCGAGCGTGCCGTCAAGGCACAAAGTCTGTTTCCAAGCGGCATCACGCATGACTCACGGCGCACGTTGCCATATGCGATCTATGTTGAGCGCGCGGAGGGTTCGCGGAAGTGGGACGTCGATGACAATTGCTACGTCGACTACTACGGCGGGCATGGCGCGCTGCTGCTCGGGCACGGCCGCGCGGAAGTCGTTGACGCGGTTCAGGCGCAGATCGCCCGCGGTACGCATTTTGGCGCCTGCCACGATCTCGAGATCCGCTGGGGGCAACTCGTCCAGGACCTTGTGCCCTCCGCCGAGACGATCCGCTTCACCTCATCGGGCACCGAGGCCAACCTGATGGCGCTGAGACTTGCGCGCGCTTTCACGAAGCGAAACAAGATCGTGCGTTTCCGCCGCCACTTCCACGGCTGGCAGGATCACGTTGCCTTCGGCGTTGCAGGTCACTTCGACGGCACCCCGACACCTGGAGTGCTAGCCGATATCGCAGCCAACACCGTTCTTGCCCCGTCCGACGACATCGCTGAAACGCGCCGTCTGATCGATCTGCACGATGACGACGTTGCAGCCATCATCCTTGAG
>CAZWCL010000102.1:0-9332 GCA_964632265.1 uncultured Hyphomicrobiaceae bacterium
GCGCGGCACCAGGAAGCGGGTCATCTTGCCATCGATGATCAGACCGATCATGACAGCCAGCATCCCGAAGAGCTGGGCATAGCCAAGGTAACGGCTGACTTTCAAAATGGTCTCGTCGTCCTTGCCGACCTCGGCGTCGCGCTGCAGCAGCTTGGCGAAAAACATGGCAGCAGCGCCAGCGATAGCGAAGGCGAGGAAGAAGTGGAACCACTCATGCCATTCGACGATGCCGGTGCTGTAGCTGATCAGCAATGCCAATGCGCCCCAGGCCCAGACGTAGCTCATGAAGCGGGCTGAACTTGCGGCAACGGCGCTGCGTGAGGCGCGGTTGTCGGCCAACTTGCTGGTGTCGCGGACAGCAACGATCGCAAAGGCGATACAGGCTACTGCGGCGACGGACATGTGGGCATAGGCCAGCCAGGGTTCAGAAAGCTTGCCCGCCGCAGTTATTACCAGCAGCGCTATGCTGATCGTGATGCTCAATGCCCAGAAAATCATGCGAACCCCCTACATCGGCCCAGCTGGACCATCGCCCCTCGTGACAGGTATTTCGCTTGGTTAACGAACCTCGAGCCACCCGGCAAGCCGCACGTTATCTTTTACAAGTCCAACGAGACGGTGCGGCTCAGGGCGGCAAGCGCAAGACGGCTCGCGACGTGACATAAATCGGGGGCCGTCAGGGACACCGAGTCCGCGATGGTGGGGGGGTGCGCCGGCGGAAGTCCGGCGCTTATTCTGCCGCTTCGCCCGACGGGCGCTGGCCCATGTCTGTGCCCGCATCGATCTCCTTCAACGCCTCTAGATCGGGCATGCCCGTCATCGAGTATCCACAATCGACGAAATGAACTTCACCGGTGACCGCTCCCGACAGCGGCGAGAGAAGGTAAAGGGCGGAGCCACCAACCTCATCAAGCGTCGGGGTGCGCCGCAAGGGCGAATGGTCGCGCTGGTAGTTGAAAATGACACGGGCGTCCGAGACACCCGAGCCGGCCAGCGTACGCATCGGGCCGGCCGAGAGTGCGTTGACACGTATATCGCGGGGACCGAGGTCGGCGGCGAGATATCGGACCGATGCTTCCAGAGCCGCCTTGGCCACACCCATCACGTTGTAGGAGGGTACCCAGCGCGTCGACCCGCCGTAGGTCAAGGTGAGAAGAGAGCCACCGTCCGGCATGATCTCGGCGGCGCGCTTGGCGAGCTCAGTGAAAGAGAAGCACGAGATCACCATGGTGTTGACGAAGTTGTCGCGCGTCGTCTCAGCGTAGAGGCCGGCGAGCTCACGGCGGTCGGAGAAGGCGAGCGCGTGAACGATGAAGTCGATCTTGCCCCATTCGCTCTTGATGGCGTCGAATACCTTGTCGACACTTTCAATGTCGCTCACGTCGCAAGGCTCGATGATCTTGGACCCGACCGACTGGGCGAGCGGAATAGCGCGGCGGCCGAAGGCCTCGCCCTGATAGGTGAAAGCCAGCTCAGCGCCCTGGCCAGCCAAGACGCGCGCTATGCCCCAGGCTATCGAGCGTTCGTTGGCTACGCCCATGATCAAGCCGCGCTTGCCGGCCATCAACGGGCCAGGCTGTGCAATGTCGGTGTCGTTCATAGGATCGCTTACTCTCATTCGCGCGGTGGGGGCATGGACCTTAAACCACCCATCTCCGCTCTTATATAAACGCATGCTGGGGCGCCTCGGACTAACTGTTTCCCAGCATGCAGCAGTGCATTATTCGGGCCAACGGACCGACGCCATATCAGGCGGGCGGCGCATTAACCATCATAGCGCTGGAACACAAGAGTCGCATTGGTGCCGCCGAAACCGAAACTGTTCGACATGACAGCGTTAAGCGATACTTCATCGCGGCGCTCGCGGACGATCGGTACGCCTTCAAGCTCGGGGTCCAACTCTTCAATGTTGGCGCTTTCGCAAACAAACCCCTGGTTCATCATGAGAAGGGATATGATCGATTCCTGGACACCGATCGCGCCAAGAGAGTGCCCAGTAAGCGACTTGGTGGCCGATATCAACGGAATATCAGCGCCGAACACCTCACGAATAGCTTCGATCTCGCGAACGTCGCCAACCGGCGTGGATGTGCCATGCGGGTTGATGTAGTCGATCTTGCCAACGCCGTTACCATCCAGGCCCTGCATCGCCTGGCGCATACACCGGACGGCGCCTTCACCGGACGGGGCAACCATATCGAAGCCGTCCGAGGTCGCGCCGTAGCCAACGAGTTCGCCGTAGATCTTGGCGCCTCGGGCCTTGGCGTGTTCAAGCTCTTCAAGGACCAACATGCCGGCACCACCTGCGATCACGAAACCGTCGCGGTCCTTGTCATAAGCGCGGCTCGCCTTCGTCGGCGTGTCGTTGAAGTTCGACGACATCGCGCCCATCGAATCGAACATCACCGAAAGACGCCAATCGAGTTCTTCGCAGCCTCCGGCGAAGATGATGTCCTGCTTCCCCCATGCGATTTGTTCAGCGGCATTGCCGATGCAATGAGCGGACGTCGAGCAGGCGGAGGAAATCGAATAATTAAGACCGGTAATCTTGAAGCTCGTGGCGAGCAGAGCCGAGGGGCCCGAACACATAGCTTTCGGCACCTCGAATGGGCCGACCTTCCGCGGTCCCTTCTCGAAAGTCGTCTCGGCAGCGCGTACGATGGCGACCGTGGACGGGCCACCGGAGCCAACAATGATGCCGGAGCGCTCATCCTGAACCTCGGCATCTCCAAGTCCGGCGTCCTGGATCGCCTGCTCCATGGCGATATAGTTCCACGCTGTGCCGGCTTCCATAAACCGGCGCGGCTTGCGCGGCACCATCGATGCCCAGTCGACCGTCGGCTCGCCGTGGACGTGACAGCGAAAGCCGAGTTCGGCGTACTTTTCAGCGAACGAAATGCCGGAACGGCCCTCGCGCAAAGAGGCTGTGACCTCCTCGGTCGTGTTCCCGATGCTGGAGATGATGCCCATCCCCGTGACAACAACGCGTCTCATTAACAACCTCTTTAACAACACCCCGCCGAGGCGCCGCCCCTTACAGGGCAGGTCCGGAATACGGCTCCGAACTACGACACCAGCGCTACGTCCAACAGCCGGTCAGCGCCGGCCGCGCCCTCACCCATCCTCGCGCTCGAAGAGCCCTACGCGCAAATCCTTGGCTGTATATATGACGTTGCCGTCGGCTTTCATAACGCCATCGGCGATCGCCAGCTTCAATTTGCGTAGAATGACGCGTTTCATGTCGACGACATATTCGATTTTCTTCGTCTCGGGCGTCACCATCTCGGTAAACTTGACCTCGCCAACACCGAGGGCACGGCCGCGTCCGGGCGCCCCGAGCCAACCGAGATAAAAGCCTGTCAACTGCCACAATGCGTCGAGGCCGAGACAGCCCGGCATGACGGGATCGCCCTTGAAGTGGCAATCGAAAAACCATTCAGTCTGCGGGTTGCCAGCGATCGTCATTTCGGCGACGATCTGGCCCTTGCCATGTTCCCCGCCCGTCTCCGAAATCGATGGAATTCGCTCGAACATCAACATCGGCGGGAGCGGCAATTGCGCGTTTCCCGGACCGAACAGTTCGCCGCGACCGCAAGCCAACAGGTCCTCGTATTCGAAGCTCAGTCGTTTTTCGCTCATGATCGTTTCTTGTTCCCCGGATCGGCCCGCTCGGCGCGCCATTCTCAATATCATCGCATCGGATTTGCCGCGGCGGCGCCGCGATCAGGACAGCCGTCCGACGCCATGGTCGCACACCGGTCCGTCGCCATTACGCGCAAACCGCTCCGTTTGCTATTCGTGACCATGAGCGTAGCACGCACATGTCGTCTTCAAAAAGGTAAACACGTCAGCCGTCAAGGCCCCCGCGAAGTGAAACCGCCGCAAACAGCTTCGTCGAAGCGGCAAGAATCCGACTGAGAGGCTGGCCCGAAGACAAGCTCAATCGTCACAGGCCGATGCCGGCGCGCGGCCTTGCCGCGGCTGGGTGGAGACGCTATCTTTTAAAGTAATATCAATTGCCGTTGGAGATTCCTACTCGGCGCATGTTGACGGTTGGCTGTCGGAAATGAGCATGGAAAACACAAAATCTTCTGCGGGCCGGGCGTGTATTACGGCTTTGTTGCGGTCGGCCGATCTCAGGCCCACACGCCAGCGCATCGCTTTGGCTCATCTGCTGTTCGGCGGCGAGGACCGACACGTAACGGCCGAATTACTTCACGAGGAAGTCAGCAAGTCCGGCGAACGAATTTCTCTGGCAACGGTTTATAATACGCTGCATCAGTTCCAGCGGGCCGGATTGATCCGCGAACTGGCAATCGACGGTGCGAAGACCTATTTCGATACCAATACGTCGAACCACAACCACTTCTATATCGAACAAGAAGGCGAAGTGATCGACATCCCAAGCCAGGGCCTCAACGTTGAGGGCGTGCCGGAACCACCGGCCGGGATGCGGATCAGCCACATTGATGTTGTTGTCCGGCTTGTAAAATCAGGCGACTAAGATTTTTTGAGATTGCAATTGTTTCCCTCGGCCGCCAGCTCCAGTCGAGGTTACCGGGAAACTGGCTAAAACGAACCCGCACCGGATCCGAAGGGGCGCGATGTCGGTCGCCTCACCTCCTCTATACGTCTTTAGACTTCTCGGTCGTTGAAGCGCTGTCCAAAGCCTGTGGCCGGCGGTCAGGCAATTCAATCTGAAAATGTGCGCCGGCTTGCCGGCCAGTCTCATCGGATGCGGCGACCTGCGGGGTCATTAGGCGAATTTCGCCACCGTGGGCGCGGATCAGCTCCGCGGAAATTGCGAGGCCAAGCCCGCTGCCGCCCTTTCGGGTGCCACCCTGAAATGCCTTGAAAAGATGCTCCCGTGCCCGCGGCGGCACGCCTGGACCGTTGTCCTCGATGTCGATGACGGTTGCCCGGGCGCGTCGCTCTGCTGTGACCACAATACGCCCAGAAGGCGGATCGGACCTGCCCTCTATGGCCTGGACTGCATTGCGCAAGAGATTGTTCAGCACGCGGTAGAGGTGCTCACGATCTGCGTCGACTTGGACATTGGGGGCAACGTTCACCTCCAAGCTTACGCCGTCGCGCGGCAGGTCGAGGCCATCCGCGACCTCAGTGATCAGCGGTGCCAGCGGAAACAGCGCACGGCGCGGCGCCTCTTCCTCGGCGCGGCCGAAGCGTAGGGTATCGTTGCAGAAATTTATGGCGCGGTCGAGCGATGCGATCAACTTTGGCGCAAAACGCTGCACAGTCGGGTCCGGGAGTTCGCCGAGGCGGTCCGAAATGATCTGAGCGCTCGAGAGCATGTTGCGCAGGTCATGATTGATCTTCGAGACGGCGAGGCCGAGATCCGCGAGACGGCGGCGCTGGTGGAGAAGATGGTTGAGATCGGTCTGCATGTGTGCCAGCTGGCGCTCGGCCATGCCGATTTCGTCTGCGCGGTCGACCGGTTTAATGATGCGGCTGGCATCCTCCGGATTGTCGCCGAAGTAGAGCATGTTGCGCGTGAAGCGCATCATCGGGCGGACGAGCACCTTGATCAGGGTGAAGTAGACCGCGGCGGCGGCGATGATTGAAATAATTATCGACAGGCCTAGAACGTTGAGGCCGTGCTGCACCATCGCGGCGCGGAGGGGGGCTTCGGGGAGGACGACTTCGACAAAATCACCGGAAGAGGCCGCCGGCTTGTTTCCGTTCGTGTGGACGCTGCCGTAAACGGCGATCATGCGATCCGCGGGGGCAACAAATACGTACAGAGCATCGCTGATCAGGCCGAGCCGATTGCTGATTTGGGACCAGAAGCCATCTTCCGGCATCCCGCGCAGGTCGAAAGTGGCGTCGACCACCAATTGACTGTCGGAGGGGAGCACCAACCGGCGCATGCCGCCCACCTTAACGGCAACGGCGCGTACTTCGGCGGAGTTGAGCAGTTCGCGCCGGACGGGCGCGGGCACGCCCGACGGGCTGGCATCGGCAGCGAGGGAGGCGAGACGGGCCGATTGGATGCGGGCCTGGAGCCAGTTCAGACGATAACTCGCGATCGAGGGCACGAAAACGAGCACCTCGGCGAGCATCACGAAAAGTATCGTAATGACGAGAAGCTTGGTCGGCAGACGCAGGTTGCCCAACCTGAAGCGATGGACACGACCGGTGCCAGGCGGCGGCGAGCGCTCGGCACGATCAGCCCGCAGAGCGTCATCCGCCGACGTTGCCGGCGGCTTGGCCGTTTCACGATGCCCGGGCGGGCCGGGCGCTGGAGCCGTGCTGTCCTGCAAGACCAACCTTTATCTCAGAAGCCGGCTCGCGGACCGGCCAACGACGTCTTTGCACCCTCATGGCGCTTCGACACACGGTCAAGCCAGACCTTAGCCAAGCACGCGCAGCCAACCAATGACCTTGCGTATCAGCGTATTGCTGGCGGCGGTCGCGTATTGGCGGTAGGCGACGCGCTTGTTGACCTCGGAAAAAGTCGGATATGGCGAGATCCAATTCATCATAGCGCCGATCTTCATTTTCTGCGAGATCGCAAGTGACCACATCTGGATGATCTCGCCGGCATGTTCACCGACAATGGCCGCTCCCAAAATGCGCCCGCGCTTGTCCACGACGACTTTAACCAGTCCTTCGGTCCGGCGTTCCGCCTGGGCGCGGTCGTTTTCGTGGAATGACCAGCGCAAGACATTGATGTTCTTGCCGTAACGCTCGCGCGCCTGATGCTCGGAAAGACCGACGTTCGCCAGTTCAGGGCCGGTGTAGGTGACCCACGGCACCGTACTTGTATCGGCCTTGGCCCAGAACATCTGAAACAAGGCGCGGCGAATGACGATACCGGCGTGATAGTTGGCGACATGCGTGAATTGAAGGCCGCCGGTGCAGTCGCCAATGGCAAATATCTTGCGGTTCGACGTCACGAGGCCGGCGTTGACCTTGATGCGACTGCGTTCGAACTCGACGCCGGCTGCTTCGAGACCAAGGCCTTCGAGATTTGGTTTGCGGCCCACCGCCAAGAGAAGGTGGCTGCCTTCGACGGTCTTGTTGAGACCGTCGATCTTGATAGTGACGCTGATCCGGCCGGCTTCGCCCGACACCTTCTCGACCATGGCGCCCTCGCGGATTTCAACTCCCTCGCGACGCAAGGCGTCGACGACGACGGCGACGAGTTCGGGATCGTCCTTGGCCATGACGCGACCGCCCTCGAGCACAGTGACCTTCGAGCCCAGCCGGCGGTGAGCCTGCGCCATCTCTATGCCGATCGGCCCGCCCCCGACGATGATCAGGTGATCGATCTTCTGGCGATTGTCGAACAGCGTTTCATTTGTGAAGTACGGCGTTTCGTCGAGCCCCGTTATCGGCGGGACAAAGGGGGAAGAGCCGGTCGCGATGATGAAGCGGCGGGGTTTGATGTATGTGTCGCCGGCGCGCACGGTCTCCCGGTCGACGAACGCGGCGGCGGCTTTAATGACGTGGACCCCGAGCCCCGTGAAACGTTCAACCGAATCGTTGGGTTCTATCGCGGCGATAACAGCCTTGACGTGATCGTTCACGGCGGCGGCGTCGACCACGGGCTCGACCGGGGTGATGCCAAACGGCTCGGCAGTGCGCATTTCGTGGGCGTATCTGCCGGCCGCGATCATCGCCTTGGAGGGGACGCAACCATAGTTGAGGCAGTCGCCGCCCATCTTGTGCTTTTCAATCAGGACGACTTTAACGCCGAAGGCGGCCGCCGCGGCGGCGACTGACAGGCCTCCGGAGCCTGCGCCGATAACGCAAAGGTCAGGTGTCAGCGTTTCGCTCGGCTTGGAAATCGAGAGAGTGCCGGTTCCATCGCTGTCGGGGCCGTCGGAATTAAGCTGTTGCATCGGGTGCTTTCCGCTTTCTGATGATGTTCACGACGACTGGAATGAGGGCGACGACACCAAGGGCGGCGCCCGCAAAGATGAGCTCTGTGGTAACGAGTGCGCTAAAATCTATGGTGTAGTCGCAGTTGCCTTCACCTTTTTCGGCGGTACACGCGGCATAGACTTTGTTTTGCGCCTCGACGACGCTGCCAAGGCCGGCACCTGCAATCGAATAGGCGGCGGTGCCAGGAATGATGCCGATCAGTGTTCCGATGATATAGGTGGTGAGCGGAACACCGAGGAGCGCGGGGGCAAGGTTGACGACAAAAAACGGGAACGCCGGCACGAGCCGCAGGAAGAGCAGGTAGCTCAGTGCGTTTTCCTGAAACCCCGCGCGCAGCTTACCAACCCACGGTCCGGCACGGGTAGCAAGTGCCTCACCAAAAGAGGTTTTGGCGACGAGGAAAATGATTGTCGCGCCAATGGTGGCCGACAGCACCGTCACAGGAATTCCGATCTGCCAGCCGAACAGGAGGCCGCCGGCAATGGTCATGATCAGGCCACCTGGAAGCGAAAGCGCCACGACGGATATATAAAGCGCCATATAGGCGAGGATCGCCAGGACGAGGTTTTTGTCGATAAAGTCTTTCAGGGCTTCGTAGTTCAAGCCGATTGTCTTGAAAGCTAGGTATTCGTGCCAGCCCATTGCGAAAACGAACGCCATTAGGCCGGCGAGGACAATCAGCGGCAGCCACCGTCGCCAGGCGGACTTTTTGCCGACGGCTGGTTCCTCGGTCGCGGTGGCGGCGCTTTTGTCAGTTTGCGACATCGTTTAGGCTCCAATCGTAGCGATAATCAGCGATGTTGCGATGGGCCGACAGCTTGGACTTGAGGCCGGGCTTTGCGTATTTAGCCGCGTGATCGAGAACCGCCTGTTCGTTGCCGCCGAAGTCAACCTGGAACCACTTATAGATAGACGATGCGGTGATGTCGCCGCCGGCGATGGCAAAGCCGCGCGGGCTATTGATATAGGCCGTGGCGCCGGCATCCAACATTTCGTCGAGCTTTGCCCGGGTGAAGGCGGTGGGCTGCAAGTTTGGGCAGCCGACGGACGCGCAGTTGACGGCGTAATGCACGCGGGGATCGTTGAACACCGGGCGCATAATGCCGTGCTCAATGTCGTCGAGGCTCAGTTCGACGCCTTCGACTTTCATGATTTTTGCTTTCCAGGGACCGCCAGCGCCGACCGATTTCTTGAAAAAATCGACGAGGCCGCCACCGATCGAGATGTCGCGGATCGACTTCACGGGATAGGCGTCGAGGACCACGTCGATCGTCTTGGCGTTGTAGAGGTTGGCCCAGTAAGCGAATTGCTCCAGACGGGCGAGCGTGGTGGGTGGAACGCTTTCGAGGCGCTGAATATAGGCTTTAAGCGGATCATGTGCCTCAGCCTTGAAGGCCTTGTAACGGACCCGGTTGAGGCCGTCA
>CAZWCL010000103.1:0-9319 GCA_964632265.1 uncultured Hyphomicrobiaceae bacterium
TCATGGCAATTATCGGCTTCGTCTTCTTTCCCGAGATCGTCGCCCGTGACCTGAAGCCAATCCGCGAACTGATCGCCGGGGCGCCGGTATGGCTTTCGCTGGCAGCGCTCGCCATTGGTGCCCCGTTATCGGAGGAGCTATTGTTTCGAGGCTTCCTGCTACAACGCCTGAAGCAGACCCGGCTCGGCTTCTGGGGCGCAGCCCTCGTCGCCAACATCGGCTGGACCCTTCTCCACTTCAACTATTCGTGGTTGGGTTTGATCGACGTGTTCATTGCCGGTTTGCTGTTTTCGTGGGCGCTGTGGAGAACAGGCAGCGTATGGGTGCCGATCGCCTTTCATGCAGCGTACAACGCCCTCGTGCTGCTGGTGATTGTCGCGGGAATGCCCGTACGTGAGGCCGTCAGTGCGATGATGGGGCCATAGCGCCGCCGCAACCAAGCCACGAGTGTCGTGCCACAACTTCTGCAAGAGAGCAGACCCATATTGGCGCGACAGTCGAAAAGGAACGAATCATGCAGCAGTACCACGATCTGATGCGCCACGTTCGCAGCCATGGCATCAGAAAGACGGACCGCACGGGGGTCGGCACGCTAAGCGTTTTCGGCCATCAGATGCGCTTCAACCTGCGCGATGGTTTCCCGCTGGTGACTACGAAGAAGTTGCATACCCGGTCGATCATACACGAGTTGCTGTGGTTTCTGAGCGGCGACACCAACATCACCTACCTGCGTGACAACGGCGTTTCGATCTGGAACGAATGGGCGGATGACAGCGGCGATCTTGGTCCCGTTTACGGGCACCAGTGGCGATCATGGCAGGCACCCCGCGGCAACACGATCGACCAGATCAGCGAGGTCATAGAGACGATCAAGACGGCCCCCGACAGCCGCCGCATGATCGTAACTGCGTGGAACCCCGCTGACATACCCGACATGGCTCTGGCCCCATGCCATTGCCTGTTCCAGTTCTACGTCGCCGGCGGGAGGCTCTCCTGCCAGCTTTACCAGCGCTCGGCCGACGTCTTCCTCGGCGTGCCATTCAATATCGCGAGTTACGCACTGCTCACCGAGATGATCGCACACGTCACGGGCCTCGAGCCCGGCGACTTCGTCCACACTTTCGGCGATGCCCACCTCTATTTGAACCACCTCGAGCAGGCCGACGAGCAACTAGCCCGCACGCCGCATGCGCTGCCACGATTACACATCAACCGCGCCGTCAGCGACGTATTCGACTTCCGCTTCGAGGATTTCGAGATCGTCGGCTATCAACCGGACGCCCACATCAAGGCGCCCGTCGCCGTATGACTAATCGCACCGACGATAAACCCGCCGGCTGGCAGCCCCCCGCCAGCGTCGATATTGTGCTCGTAGTCGCCCAGGCCCGCAATCGCGTGATCGGAGCTGGGGGCACGATGCCTTGGCGTATGCCGGGCGATCTTAAGGTTTTCCGCCGCCTGACGATGGGGCGGCCGATCATCATGGGCCGGCGCACGTTCGAGGCAATCGGCCGGCCGCTCGATGGCCGCACGAACATCGTAGTTACGCGCAATGAGGCTTTCGCCGCTCCCGGCGTGACCATTGCCCCCGACCTCGACGTGGCCTTTGAAGCGGCCACCGCGGCGCTGGGAGAAACGCGTGAGATAATGATCATCGGCGGTGGCGAAATCTATGCGGCAACCCTGCCTTACGCGACCCGCATATTCCTGACGGAAATCGACGCGACCCCTCCGGGGGATACATATTTTCCGGAACTTGACGCAGGTACCTGGCGCGAGGTGGAGCGCACGCCAATACCCCCTGACCCACGCGACGACCATGCCGCAACATTGGTGACGCTTGAGCGGAATCCCGCACAATGAAGTTGCGTTAGCACCACAAGGATGCCGCCGAACGGGCGGAAACGCATTCATTTCCGAGAATGCCGCACCAGGGCGAAAGCCCAATACCTTGAATTATAGAACTCCGCAGCCTACTTCCAACTCATAATTGATGTCGCGGGTAAGCTACCCTATAAGCGGGCTAGTCGTACCCTCATCGATGAGTTTTCTACTCCATCGACAAAACACGATGGAGACGCCGAGGGGATCCAAACCTGAGCGACAGAACCGTTCGAAGAATTAAACCGTAAATGCAACGACTTGTTCCGGTCCCGATCTTGCAGGCGCCGAATTTGATGGCGCCGAACTTGCGAACCTCGAATTCGCAGGGGTTGGGACCGACACCACACGGTTACATGACTGGCGCGTGGCAGGCTATGAGCACCGCGCGCAGAGAGACCTTCCCGGCCCTGCAGTGCCATTCAATGGCGCTGGTCAGCCTCAAACGATCAAGACAGAAGAGCACTGTGCATGCCTTGGCAGAACAATAACAATGGCGGTTGGAAAAGCGGCGGCAGCGGCGGTGGCGGCCCATGGGGGCAAAGCCCGCAAGGCCCGCGCGGCGGCGGCAACCAGAACCAGCCGGATCTCGAGGAAATCTTCAAGCGTGGTCAGGACCACCTCAAAAACGCAATGCCCGGCGGCAGCGGCATCCCGACGGCTGTCTGGGTTTTGCTGTTCGCCATCGGAATTGGCGTGATCGGCTTTTACGCTTTCACCTACAAGGTCAATCCGAACCAGCTGGGCATCGTGCTTCGGTTCGGCGAATACGTCGACCAGAAAGGCCCGGGCCTCCATTTCCGGTGGCCATATCCGATCAACGAAATCCTGCTGCCTGACGTGACGCGCCAGAACCGTATTCAAGTTGGCATGCGCTCCACCGCCGGCAGTGCGACGTCACGCGCTGCGGCAACGCGCGATGTTCCCGAAGAGAGTTTGATGCTCACAGGCGACGAAAACATCGTCGACGTGGACTTCGAGGTCCAGTGGCGTATCAAGCAAGGCGGCGCTAGGGACTTCCTTTTCAATATCCAGAACCCTGAAACCACGGTGAAGGAAGTCGCCGAATCCGCGATGCGCGAAGTCATCGGTGAGAACGACATTGAACGGATCCTGACGGAAGCCCGGGAAGAAGTGCGTCAAAATGTTCGCAACTTGATTCAAAGTACGCTGGATGAATACAACGCGGGCATCGAGATTGTGCAGGTCCAGCTTGCCAAGGTCGACCCGCCACAGAAGGTAATCGGCTCTTTCCGTGACGTGCAGGCCGCCCGCGCCGACCAGGTCCGGTTGCAAAACGAAGCCAATGCCTACGCGAACCGCGTCGTGCCGGAAGCTCGTGGTCAGGCCGAACGCATCCTTCAGGCAGCCCAAGGCTATCGCGAGCAAACCGTCTCCGAGGCCACCGGTCAGGCTGACCGTTTCACCAAAATCTACAATGAATACCGCAAAGCGCCCGAAGTAACGCGTAAACGTATGTTCCTCGAAACGATGGAGCGCGTCTACGGCGGGACTGACAAGATCATCGTCGACAATAAGGGCGGCACAGGAGTCGTGCCTTATCTGAGCCTCAATGAATTGAACAAGAAAAGAAACAACCAGACAGGAAATTGATCATGCGCGCACTTATGGCGTTCATCTTTGTCGTGCTGATCACCGGCGCGGTGGCGGCCTATTTCGCAGCTTATGTCGTCCGCGAGACGGAACAGGCACTCGTTCTTGAATTCGGCCGACCGGTCGAGGACCCCATTCGGCAGCCGGGGCTCTATTTCAAGATACCGATCGTCCAAACTGTGGACAAATTCGACAAGCGCGTCCTCGACCTCGATACGTCACCACAGGAGGTCATTGCCGTCGACAAGAAGCGTCTCGTTGTCGATGCGTTCGCGCGCTTTAAAATAACCAATCCGCTGCAGTTCTATCAGGCTGTTCGCACGGAGCAGGTCGCCCGCAACCGTCTTGGAACCTTCGTCGACAGTGCGGTGCGTGACACGCTGGCGAACGCAACCTTCGAGGACATCGTCCGCGACAAGCGTGAGGAGTTGATGGACCTTATTACGACCCAGGTGAACCAGCGCGCCGAAAACATTGGGGTAGAAGTCATCGACGTTCGCCTCAAGCGCACCGACCTTCCCGAAGAGAACTCGGCCGCGATCTACAATCGTATGCAGACCGAGCGTCAGCAGGAAGCCGCGGAGTTCCGCGCCGAGGGAGGTGCCGCCGCCAACCGGATCCGCGCCGAGGCCGACCGCAAGGCGACCGTTCTCCTCGCCGAGGCCACGAAGAAATCCGAGCAGATGCGTGGTGAAGGCGATGCGGAACGCAACCGCATCTTTGCCGAAGCCTATGGCCAGGATCGCGATTTTTTCGCCTTCTACCGTTCGATGCAGGCCTATGAGAAGGGTTTGGGCTCCGGCGACACCCGCCTGCTGCTTTCACCTGACTCGGAGTTTTTCCGTTACTTCGCAAATCCCAATGGCACGAACTCCGAGCCGGCTCGATCGGCACCAAACCCAGGAAGCAACCCAACGCCGCAACAATGAATGATTTGATTGTCGGGTTCGGACTTGTTTTGGTCTTCGAAGGCCTTCTCTGGGCTGCGTTCCCGAACTTTGCAACGAAGCTGCTCAAAGCAGCTGTCGAGACCCCGCAGGATTCGCTGCGTACAGCCGGCGCCATCGCAATCGCGATCGGTGCCGGTATCGTATGGATGGTGCGCGGCTGAACGCGGCGCCTGTCGGCTGCGTGCCGCCGGCAGACATCAGTGTTCGTCAGACAACTGCACTTTCGCGCTGCAGCTTGGCGAGGCGTTCCCGGCCGACGCTCGACGCCGCGCCCGAAAAGCGTCAAGATTACGCTCACAAATTGATGATTACCACGTGAGGCCGCGATATCTTCAAAAGTGTCTACGATGATTTCAGCGTCCGACAGCTTGGCCGCTGCCATTGCTGCGCGTGTTTCCCAAGCGTGCGATCGGCTTTGTTGTCTCGGTCGTATCGCATGCGCTGGCAAATGCGAACCTGAGCCACTACGTTGCCGGGATAGTTCACCTGATAACGTCCCGAAAATCAGTTCGAGGAGTTTCACACCGAATGCAAAAGACCATAGATCGTCGCTCGAACGTTCGGGTCGCAAGCTGCACGCAGGCTCTACTTGCATGGCGTTTATTCTGGGTGGTTTCGCTTCTCGTAAGCGCCACAGTCAGCCTTTGGTGGAGCGGACAGGCTCAGGCCCGCGGACCCGTATCTGTTGCCCCGATCGCGGAAAAGCTGGTCGATGCCGTTGTGAACATTGCCACCAGCCAAAGCGTGAAGGGTCCTGACGGGCGCCCCCTCCCGCGTGTGCCCGACGGCTCACCTTTCGAAGAACTGTTCGATGATTTCTTCAAGAACCGTAAGGGCGGCAGTCGCAAGCCGCGCAAGGTGTCATCTCTTGGCTCCGGCTTCGTCATCGATGGCCGCGAAGGCCTGATCGTGACGAATAACCATGTCATCGACGGCGCCGATGAGATTTCCGTAGTCTTTCGCGACGGCTCCAAACTGAAAGTCGAGAAGGTCCTCGGCAAGGACGACAAAACCGACCTTGCATTACTTAAAGTCAATCCTGTCAGACCGTTGAAAGACGTAAAGTTCGGCTCTTCTGACAATCTGCGGATTGGCGATTGGGTAATGGCTGTTGGCAACCCGTTTGGGCTTGGTGGCTCAGTGTCTGTCGGGATCATCTCCGCCAAACAGCGCGACATCCAATCCGGCCCCTACGACGATTATTTGCAGACCGACGCAGCGATCAACAAGGGAAACTCCGGCGGACCGCTTTTCAATATGGACGGCGAGGTAATCGGTGTGAATACGGCGATTATTTCACCGACCGGTGGCTCCATCGGTATCGGCTTCTCGGTCCCATCCAACGTCGCCATGGTGGTCCTCGACCAGCTCAAGCGGTTTGGTGAAACCCGCCGCGGCTGGCTCGGCGTCAACATTCAATCGGTATCTGAAGATATCGCACCGTCCTTGAAAGTTGAACCGGGCCGCGGCGCACTGGTTGCAAGCGTCGCCCCTGGCGGCCCCGCCGAAGAAGCCGGCATCAAGCCGGGCGACGTAATCGTTTCGTTCGCCGGTAAGACCGTACGTTCCGTTCGCGCTCTTCCGCGCATCGTCGCCCAGACCGCCCACGGCAGCGAAGTCAATGTCGAGATCGCACGCAATGGCGAACGCAAGACGCTGAAAGTCGTAGTCGGCCGTCTCGATGAGAGCGGCGAGAAGACGGAGAAAGCCAATGATTCAGACCTCAAGACCGATCAGGAAAGTCTGTTGGGTCTGGTAGTCGAACCGATCACCGACGAACTGCGCACGAAATACAAGCTGGAACAGAACGCGAAAGGCGTGGTGATCACGGACGTCGCCAAGGATAGTGCCGCAGCCGACAAGCAGCTCGAGGTCGGCCAGGTGATTCGCGAAGCCGCTCAAAAACCGGTGAAGGATGCAGTCGACATTGCGCGCGCCATCCGCGATTCGCGCAAGGCCGGCCGGCGCGCCGTTCTACTACGTGTCGAGGACAGCCGCGGGCGGCTTCGCTTCGTTGCCCTGCCTTTTACCGACAGCAACTGACAACCGCCGGCACGGACAACATGCAGCGCCGCACCGCAGCCACAATTGCAACCGGTCGTCTCCCAGCCGTCCACCATGATCTTTTGCCAACGCGCTATGAGGCGGCTTTCCCTGCAGCTGGCGACCTGATATAGCCCAAAAGCGGCTGTGGTGCGCCCACGAAGTCGGGCGGACAGTAATCGGGAGCTGCCGTACGCTATATTGGCCAAATATTTTGTGCAGCCCCCGAGACGCGGCCAAGGTTGGACTGTGGTTCTGCGGATTTTCCAAGGGCGAGCGGAGGGGGAGAGACGCGCGTGTCACGCGGACAAGGCATCCTGGACTGGTTTGGTGATTTCTTCGTACCCATTCACCGTGACGGTCATAAATTCCTGGGCGCGAGCTTGATCGCAACGATCATCGGTTTCCTGATCTCATCCACTTTGGGTTGGATCTTGCTAATCGTCACGGCTTGGATCGCTTATTTTTTCCGGGATCCGGATCGCGTGACACCTCTGCGCGACGGCCTGATCATCGCCCCTGCCGACGGCCGTATCGTCGATATTGAGAAAGTGCCACCCCCGCCTGAGCTTGGCCTCCAGGGCGAGCGCACACGTATCTCCATCTTTCTTTCCATGCTCGATTGCCACGTCAACCGCGCACCAGTTGCCGGCCGGATCACCCGTTCGATCTACGTGCCCGGCGCCTTTTTCAGCGCCAAGAATGACAAGGCAAGCGAGGAAAATGAAAGGCGTGCGTTGGTGCTCGAGACGCCGACCGGCGTCGAAATAGCCGTCTTGCAAATCGCCGGGATGATCTCACGGCGCATCGTCACGTTTGCCGGTGAGGGCGACACCGTCGGCGTCGGCCAACGCTTCGGGCTGATCAGGTTCGGCAGTCGTGTTGATCTATACCTGCCCGAAGGCCAAAGCGCGCTTGTCGCGATCGGCCAGCGCATGGTCGCGGGCGAGACCGTTATGGCCGACATCAAATCGGACGAATCCGAACGCGAGGCACGGCGCAGCTAGCTTTTGTCAGGCTGGCGGGTATCACGTCGCCCGCCCGCGTTTTTGTGTCAGTCACGACGCCGGATACGGTTGCGCAGCGACTGCAGCGCGTTCGCCGGACTGTCCTTCTCGTGAGCCGGTTGTGGTTGTCCGTCGGCAACCGTAGGTGTCGCAGCTGGCGTCCGGCGCAGCGCCGGGCGTGCCTCGGTGGCGACACCGGCGTCGTGCTGGCCAGGCGCCGCCGGACGTCGCATTCCCCCGACCGGAGCGCGGCCCTGGCCCGCAACGGCGCCAGCCGCCGCGCCGCCCAGATCACCATCGGGCCGTCCGGCACCGCGGCGCAAAGCTCCTACCGTGCTCTCACGCCTCCTCGGGGCCTGCGGCGTCGCAGGCGGCTGCGGCATTGGCGGCTGATCAAGAGCAGGCTCTTGACCGTTTATGCCGATCGCGTCGGCGAGCATAGTGTTCTGGGCGCCTTCTTCGTCCTCTGCCATCCCCGTCGAACGCCAACGCTCGACAAGCTTGTGCAAGAAGTCTTCATCACCGATCGAGTTCTGCCATTTTTCACTGAACTGCGCCGTCGATGAGCGCGGCATGTTCTCTTTAGCAAGCTCATCAAAGCGGATGCGCACTGGCAGCGTCACACCGTCACCGAACGCAATCGCTTCGCGTTGGCCAAGTGCTGGCAGGAATTCGAGCAGGCCCGAGCCGGTATCGGAGACAGCCGACTGGACAATCTGCTGGTCGCGGTCATTCGACATTCGAAGTGCGAACACGGTGTTGCACTGGGACAGAATTGTCGGATCGATCTCGGCCGGACGCTGCGTCACGATGCAGAGCGAGGCACCATATTTTCGCCCTTCCTTGGCGATCTTCGCGATCGCCCGCTTGCACGGCTCGAACCCGGCATTCGGATTGGCCGGCACATACCGGTGCGCCTCTTCGCAAACCAGCGTGACCGGGATCTGGCCCTCGCCCCAAAGCGCGAAGTCGAAGGTCATGCGGCAAAGGACAGAGACAACGACATTGACGATCTCAGTTGGTAGCCCGGTGAGCTCTAGGATCGTGATCGGCTTGTCGTTGACCGGCACGCGGAATAGCCGACCGAGGATCTGTGCCATGCCGTCATAGACGGTCAGTTGTCCAAACATGAACGCGTAGCGCGAATCCTGGCTGATCATGTCGATGCGCTGCCGGATCTGACGGTATGGATGGAGATCCTTCTTGTTCTCCAGTTTACCCATGCGCTCATCAATCAACGCAGTGAGATCGGAGATCCGGTAAGGCACGGGCGTATCGACGGTGAAGCGGCTGGCTTCGCCACCACCGCGCCGGAGCGAACCGCCCTCTTGCGACCGGCCGCTGCCATAACGCGCCTTGCACAGCGGTATGAGTTCCTGGAGGATTTCGACCTCCTGCTTACGCCCCGCTAGATCGCTGCCCAGCATGACTTCGATAAATTCTTCGAATGTCAACAGCCAGTACGGCAACTGCATATTGCGCGGATTGACGACTTCGCCCCATTCCTTGAAAGCGGTAGCGTATTCATTGTGCGGATCAAGCAGAACGATGTGCGCCGCGGGATTCTTCTCCAGGATCGACCGCAGGATCAGCGCCGTGGTGCAGGATTTTCCGGTACCCGTGGTCCCGAGGATCGCAAAGTGCTTGCCGAGCAGGTCGTTGACGCCAACCATTGCCGGGATGTTCGCGTCCTGGCGGATACCGCCGACCCGCACTTTGCCTTTCATGTCTCCGCAGAACGCCCATTCGAGTTCTTGAGTGCGCGCAACACGGACACGGTCTCCAAGCGAGGGATAGATCGTGACACCGCGGTTGAATTTCGCT
>CAZWCL010000104.1:0-9310 GCA_964632265.1 uncultured Hyphomicrobiaceae bacterium
CAGAGGTGACGCTGCGCGGTATGGCACGCATGGTGCCGGGGCTGACGCAATATCTCGATCCGATGCCACGCCCGTACGTTGACGGCGGCTATTACACCAAGACAGCCGACAACCGGCCACTGATCGGGCCGCTCGCTACGCCCGGAACGTTCGTGTTCGGCGCCTTTTCGGGCTACGGCATCATGGCGTCCTTCGGCGCGGGCGAGATTCTTGCAGCCCACGTCCTCGGCGGCACACTCCCCGGCCATGCCGCAGCGTTCCGGCCGTCACGCTTCAACGATGCGCACTACCTAGCGTCAATCACCGAACTCGCGCTCAGCGCTCAACTTTAGTCGTATGTCGCAACTTTACCCATCGAAAAAGTCGGGGATAACTGCACTCCTGACATGCGTGGATTGCGAATGGCCGGCGCATGGGCTTAGCTGAGAGACAAGCGGACGCAGGCGTTGAACAGGTCATCAGGCAACGAGGGAGCAGCATGGAGTATTTTCTCCAGCAGTTGATCAACGGACTGACGCTGGGTTCAATCTACGGATTGATCGCGATCGGTTACACGATGGTCTACGGCATCATCGGCATGATCAACTTTGCACACGGCGATATCTTCATGGTCGGCGCGTTCATCTCGCTGATCCTTATTCTTCTCTTTGGCGTGATCGGCGGATGGGCAATGGCCATGTTGCTACTCGCACTGGTTGCCGTACTCATCCTGGCAATGCTGCTCACTTCGATTTGGGGCTGGGCGGTTGAACGCGTCGCCTACCGCCCGCTTCGAGGCTCGTTCCGGCTTGCACCGCTTATCTCGGCGATTGGCATGTCGACCTTCCTGTTCAACCTCATCCAGAATGTGCAGGGCGCCCGGGTCAAACCTCTCCAACCGGTCATTTCCGGCGGCTACAAGATCATGGATAGCAACGGCTTTGCCGTCATCTTGTCCAATATGCAGATCCTCATCATCGCGACCACGATCACTTTGATGGCTATTTTCAGCTATGTCATTGCCGCAACACCGCTGGGCCGCGCCCAGCGCGCCTGCGAGCAGGACCGCACGATGGCCGCGCTGACCGGTGTCAACGTCGACCGCACGATCTCGCTCACCTTCGTCATCGGTGCCGCCCTGGCGGCCGTCGCCGGTATGCTTTTTCTGCTCTACTATGGCGTCATCGACTTCTACATCGGCTTCCTCGCCGGTATCAAAGCGTTCACCGCTGCCGTTCTCGGCGGCATTGGATCGCTGCCGGGCGCCATGCTTGGAGGACTGATCATCGGCCTCATTGAGGTTTTCTGGTCCGCTTACTTCTCGGTTGAATACAAAGACGTCGCCGCCTTTTCGATTCTCGCGATCACGCTGATATTCCTGCCGTCCGGTCTGCTCGGGCGTCCTGAAATCGAGAAGGTCTGACTCACATGGCCGACACAACCAAGTTGGCGGATCAACACTCTGATCAGGGCGCCCGCCCGGCAGGTGCCGTGGCGGCCGACCCCGCCCGTGACGTCCGCTATAGGGATTACCGGCGCATCCTGATCGAGTCGGTCGCAGCCGCCATCATCATGGCCCTGCTCTCATTTCCGATGTTCGTCTACAAGACCACCGACGCACCGGGAGGACTGGCGCTTGAGAGCCGCTGGGGCCTCGCCGCCACCCTGGTCGCCCTGGCCTTCGCCGGCCGCCTCGCCTTCGGTCTACTCGGCACCAGTTCACGCGCCAGCGATGCTGCATCGAGCGTTGGCGGCGGCATCACGTCGACGTTCGCCGGTACATTCAAATTCGTCGGCCCCGCGATGATTGTCTTCGCCATCATCCTGCCGTTCCTGCCCTTCTCAGACCGCTACATCATGGATCTCGCGGTTCTTGTTCTGACCTATGTGATGCTCGGCTGGGGCCTCAATATCGTTGTCGGGCTCGCTGGCCTGCTCGATCTCGGCTATGTCGCCTTCTACGCCGTCGGCGCCTATTCGTACGCGCTGCTTGCTGCACACTTCGGCTTCTCTTTCTGGATCTGCCTGCCGCTCGCCGGCATTCTGGCCGCTTTTTGGGGGATACTTCTAGGCTTCCCCGTACTGCGGTTGCGCGGCGATTACCTCGCGATTGTGACGCTTGCATTCGGCGAGATCATCCGTGTCGTGCTGCTCAATTGGTACCAGTTCACCGGCGGCCCCGATGGTTTGTCACGCATCCCGCGTCCATCGTTCTTCGGCTTCCTCGAATTCAAGCGCTTCGGCGAGAACACTTTTCACGGCTTCTTCGGCCTTGACTACTCCTCACTCCACCGGATCATCTTCCTCTACTATATCATCCTGGTTCTCGCGCTGATTACCAACTACGTCACGATCCGGTTGCGCCGCCTTCCGATCGGCCGGGCGTGGGAGGCCATGCGCGAAGATGAGATCGCGTGCAAATCACTCGGCATCAACATCGTAACGACCAAGCTCTCGGCCTTCGCGATCGGGGCGATGTTCGGCGGCTTTGCCGGATCATTCTTCGCCACCAAACAAGGCTTCATCTCACCGGAAAGCTTTGTCTTCCTCGAAAGCGCGATCATTCTCGCGATCGTCGTCCTTGGCGGCATGGGTAGCCAGATCGGCGTCGCGATTGCAGCCGTCGTCCTGATCGGCGGCCTTGAATATTTGCGCGACGTCACGTTCCTGAAGGTCATTTTCGGTGAGGGTTTCGACCCCAAACAATGGCGCATGGTCATCTTCGGCCTGTTGATGGTGACGGTCATGGTATGGCGCCCGCGCGGCCTCATATCGAACCGCACCCCGTCCATCGCCCTGAAGGAACGCCGTGCCATTGGCTCCGAGCATGTCCAGGAGGGGCACGGTTGATGAGCGGCGAAGCACACACGACCGTCTCCGCTAAGCAAGCGAACGGCACCGCAATCTTGAAAGTCGAACACCTCACGATGCGCTTTGGTGGCCTTATCGCTGTGGATGATGTCTCCATGGAAGCGCGGCGTGGCGACATCACTGCCAGCATCGGGCCGAACGGCGCCGGCAAGACCACCGTCTTCAATTGCCTCACCGGTTTTTACAAACCAACCGTCGGCATGATCACGATGACGCGCACGAACGGTCGCCAATATCTTCTCGAGCGCCTCGACGACCATGTCATCGCCAAGAATGCCGGCGTCGCGCGTACCTTCCAGAACATCCGTTTGTTCCAGGGCATGACGGTTCTCGAAAATCTGCTTGTCGCTCAGCACAAGCCATTGATGGCCGCCTCCGGCTTTTCGCTTGCCGGCATCTTCGGTCTCGCCTCCTATCGCGATGCTGAAAGGGCCGCCATCGAGAAAGCCGCCCAATGGCTCGAGCGGATCGACCTTATCGACCGTGCCGACGATGCGGCCGGCGACCTTCCCTACGGTGCCCAGCGCCGCCTCGAGATTGCACGGGCCATGTGCACCGCACCGGAACTCCTCTGCCTCGACGAGCCGGCCGCCGGCCTCAACCCCCGCGAAAGCCAGGAGCTCAACGAACTGCTCCTGTCGATACGTACCGGCGACGGCATTTCGATCCTCTTGATCGAGCATGATATGGGCGTCGTCATGGGCATCTCCGATCACATCGTAGTGCTCGACTACGGCAAGAAGATTTCCGACGGCACCCCGTCCGAAGTCCGCGCCGACCCAACCGTCATCGCCGCCTACCTCGGCGTCGAAGACGAAGAGGTCGACATGGTCGAACAGGAGATCTCGTCATGAACGATGGGAACCTTCTCGAGATACGTGGCCTCGAGACGTACTACGGCAAAGTTCAGGCCTTGAAGGGGATTGACCTGGATATTGCCGAGGGCGAGATCGCGACGATAATCGGTGCCAACGGCGCCGGCAAAACGACACTCATGATGACTGTCTGTGGCAACCCCCGCGCAAGGGTTGGATCCATCCGGTTCCAGGGGCGCGAAATCTCTACGCTCGCAACCCACGAGATCATGCACCTTGGCATCGCGCAATCACCTGAGGGCCGACGCATCTTCCCACGCATGACCGTGACAGAAAACCTGCAGATGGGCGCAATCCTCAACAAGGACCGCGAGGAAACCTACGACGAAGACATCGCAAACGCCTTCGCACTGTTCCCCATTCTCAAGCAGCGCGCCAACCAGCGGGCCGGCACCATGTCCGGCGGGGAACAACAGATGCTCGCGATCGCCCGCGCGCTGATGGGCCGCCCACGCCTGCTGCTGCTCGACGAGCCATCTCTCGGCCTCGCACCATTGATCGTGAAGCAAATCTTCGAGGTTGTAGAAGACCTGAACAAGCGCCAGGGCCTGACCGTGTTCCTGGTCGAGCAGAACGCCTATCATGCTTTGAGACTGGCACACCGCGGCTATGTGATGGTCAACGGCGTAATCACGCAATCGGGAACCGGCGACGAACTCCTGCACCGCGACGACATCCGCTCAGCCTACCTCGAGGGAGGCGTGCACTGATGGGCATTCTCTACGACAATTCACTGACCGCCTTCGTCGTGACCACGTTGATCCTTGGCGGTGGCGCATCATGGCTGACCGGCCGGGCGATCGCACGCAATTGGGGGCCCGTCTGGCAAGTCGTTTTCTATGCAGCGCTGCTCGCCTTGCCCGTCCGCTTCCTGCACTATAGCCTTGCCAACGGTACGCTACTCTCTCTGCAACTCCTGCTTACGGACACGTTTATTCTAATCGCCGTCGGATTGTTGTCTTATCGTTTATCTCAGACCACCGCGATGGTTTCGCAATACCCTTGGCTCTACGAGCGAACCGGCCCGCTGACCTGGTCACGCAAGGAATAACTGCTGGCGGAGGTCCGTTACCACCGCCTCACAATTCGGCGCCGCGCCGATCGAAACCCCTGGCGGGCGCCGTCAGCCCGCCAGGGTAGCTTAGGCTTAGCTATCTCAAAAAAGGAGAAATCTGGCTGATGAAGAAACTCTTACTTGGAACCGCCCTCGCGCTCGGCCTCTCGGGTGCACAAGCGTTCGCACAGGACATTTCTATCGCAACGATCGGCCCGATGACCGGTCAGTACGCCTCGTTTGGTGCACAGATGAAAGCCGGTGCAGAACAGGCCGTCGCCGACATCAACGCCGCCGGTGGCGTCAACGGCAAGAAGCTTAATCTGATCGTCGAAGATGACGCCTGCGACCCGAAGCAGGCCGTTGCCGCAGCCGGCAAGCTTGCTTCACAGCAAGTCGCCCTGGTAGCCGGCCACTTCTGCTCAGGCTCCTCGATCCCCGCCTCGAACGTTTATGCCGAGGAAGGCATAGTCCAGATCTCACCGGCCTCAACTAACCCGAAACTCACTGACGAACGCGCCGGCCCGAACGTCTACCGGGTCTGTGGCCGTGACGATCAGCAGGGCAAGGTTGCCGGAAACTTCTTAGCTGAGAAGTATGCCGGCAAAAACGTCGCGATCCTGCACGATAAGACAGCCTACGGCAAAGGTCTCGCCGACGAGACTAAGAAGTACATGAACGAAGCCGGTCTCGAAGAGGCGATGTACGAAGCTTACACAGCCGGTGAAAAAGACTACTCCGCCCTTGTCTCGAAGATGAAGTCGGAAAAGATCGACGTTGTTTACGTTGGTGGCTACCACACTGAAGCGGGCCTGATCGTGCGCCAGATGCGCGACCAGGGCATGAATGCCCAACTCATCTCCGGTGACGCACTTGTCACACAGGAATACTGGGGTGTGACCGGTGATGCAGGCGAAGGCACCCTGATGACCTTCTCACCTGATCCGCGCAAGAATCCGAACGCGCAAGACATCGTCAAGAAGTTCCGCGACCAGGGCATAGAGCCGGAAGGCTATGTGCTTTACACGTATGCCGCGATACAGGCATGGAAGCAGGCTGCTGAAGCCGCCAATTCGACGGACGCTGAGAAGGTGATCAACGCCCTCAACGACGGCAAGTTCAACACCGTGCTCGGCGAGTTCGAATTCGACGACAAGGGCGACCCCAACCTGCCTCCGTACAAGTTCTACAAGTGGAGCAACGGCCAGTACGACCAGATCAACTGATCCGCCCTGCCACCCACCTCAAAAAAACCAAGCCCGCGGGAGAAATTCCGCGGGCTTTATTGTTTGCCGGCGCCATTATAGAGCGGCCCGTACAACGTCACAGCTGGCAAAAAAGAGGAACCCGCCGAACTTAATTCAAAACAAATTAAACATACCATTCTATTCTCATCTTGGAAAATTCAACCTATCAGCAAGGTTTCAGTAATGAGTAATCAACTTCCGCGGTTACCGCAGCATCTGAACACGGGTGGCGCGATCGGTGCGCTTACCTGGTTAACGATTGTTGTTGTCCTCGCGATCCTCGCGATCCTTTGGATGGGAATTTATCGCATCGAGGCCGGTCACGTCGGAATAGTCAAGCGCTTCGGCAACGTGGTCGACGTCGTCGACCCCGGCCTGCACGTCAAAATACCTTACGCTGATACGGTCGAGGAAATGGAGGTCCGCGAACGAGCCTTTACGATGGATCTTGAAGCCGCTTCTCAGGACCCTCTTGAATTACCCATAACGGTGACGGTTAATTGGCTCGTCAAGCGCGAGGAGGTTAAAGATCTCTACATTCAGTTCGGTTCGCTGGAGCAGTTTGAAAAACGCATTATTCAGCCGCGCCTGAACGATGCCGTGAAAGGCATCACCAGCCGATATACGGTCAATGACCTCCTCCGCAAACGCACCGAGTTTCGAGATGCGTCTCAGCAAGCTTTCGCCACCCGCATGCCCGACGACATCTCGATCTCCGGTTTCTCGATCGTCAACGTCGGTTTCCCGCCGGAATACACCAAAGCCATCCGCGACAAGCAGGTTGCGCGCGAACAGGCCGAGACGGAACAGTTCGTACTCGATCGCCAACGCCTGACCACAACGCAGGTCACTCAAACCGCCATGGCCCAGCGCGACGCAGACAAGGCACGCGCCGACGGCCGGGCTTACGAGATCAAGGTCCAAGGCGAGGCGCAGGCCGAAGCCATTCGCATCATGGGCGAGGCGCTGGCCAAGCACCCGTTGGTGGTCGAATACAAAAAAGTCGAACGCTGGGGCGGCACGTTCCCGACGACTTTCATGGGCGGAGATGCCGGCGCCGCAACATTGTGGTCACTACCGGGTACAGGTGGCATCGCGAAGAATTCAGAGCCGACACGCCCCGCCCGCCAGTAACCCGACCAGCGAAGGAGGCCAGTGCCTCCTTCGCGAGCGCGCATTTCAGGCCACTGTCAGGATGCGAACGCTTTCGCGCGCAGCGGTCGCGGCACGCTCGGCCAGCGCCTCAGGCGACGCGCTCGAAATGGGATGATCAATGACGACAAACGGCAGATCATCCGCGCCCAGAACCCGCGACATCAGTTCAGCCGCCGAGACGAACTCGGTCGTCATGACGCTGACCGAGGGCAAGCCAAG
Source organism: uncultured Hyphomicrobiaceae bacterium (assembly GCA_964632265.1). Lineage (GTDB taxonomy): Bacteria > Pseudomonadota > Alphaproteobacteria > Rhizobiales > Hyphomicrobiaceae > CAJQQK01. The sequence goes on from CAZWCL010000104.1 coordinate 7,401, forward strand.
ACGCTCACCGATAATGGAGTCATGCAAACTGCACGACGAGCAACTGCCTCAGTCTCCAACGCCGGAAATGATCGCCTGCCACTTTTCAGCTTCGACGAGCAATTCCGGCTCCACGGGCGCGGAATAATTCGACTTCACGATCTGCACGACATCGCCAGCGCCGTGTTCATTGACGAGGCTTTCCGCCATCGCCTCGAAAAACGGAAACGTATTCTTCTTTCCATTGGAGATGATCGCAACGGTCGCGCCTGAAAGCGAAGGCAACCTGGCCGCTCGTGCAAACGCCGCCGCCGCCTCTTCGTGCGTTGGATCGAGAAATTCGACAGACAAAGCATTCTCCTTTTCTCATGTGCAGTCGAGACAGGCTTCTACGGCGACCGTGACAGCCCGGCTCTTGTGGCCGAGCCACGGTGGAATGACGGCCCCGAATCCACCCGCAGGTCCACCTGCTGCAATCACAAGAAGGTGATCGGGATCGGGCAAACCCGCGTATTCGCGCCCCGCCTTTTCCGGACCGCCGACGACCGCACCCTTGCCGCATTCAGCCCATTCCGACCGTTTGATCCGCGCACGCTCGAACACGAATTCGCGGATATCCGCCTTCCACCAGCCGGCCGCCGCAAGGTGCGCGCGCAACTGCGGCGTGATAATGATCGCATAATTGCCAGGCCAGATCGAGTAGTGGCGCATGTTCGCACGAATCTCGGCTGCGAAAGTCTCGAGGATTTCCTCGGGCGCTGTTGTCCACTCGTTCATGATCTGGCGCGGTGCTCCCGCCGCCATCACCGTCACACCGGAAAGGCCGTCCGGCACACCGCGTTCCGCCGCCACGGACGCCCACATCGAGTTTTCTTCGTCCTCGCCAATGCAGTAACTGATCTTTCCCGGATGCCCGAGTGTCGAACGGTCGATATGCCCGGGCCGCACATCAAGCACATTGATGAGGATAAGCCGGATCGCGCGTCCAATCGCCGTGGATGCCCGATCGGCAGATCCGAGCACGTTAAAGCCACCCGACATCCCAAGTTCCTTACGTATCGGCCCGTTGACGACAATCAGAACGGCACACCCGCCAGTGCTCGCCGTCGCCCCGTGCAATAAAAAGGGCTCGCGCAGCATCGCCGAGAAGGCAGCGACCACAATGGGGAAATGCATCGGCAAACAGCCGGCCATCACTGCGTTGATCGCGAGTTTTTCCGCCGTCACCGGCCGCTCGCGCACCGGTTCCACCCCGACGAGATGATCCGGTGGCAGCCCGGCCCAATCGAGCATGGTCTGGACCGCATCCGCGGTCGGCGGCACGATTGGCAGACCGTCGCTCCACCCCCTCGCATGGAAGTATTCCTGAACGGCGCCGAAATCTTCAGCGCTGTGCCGCTTGGCATGAAGTTGCATGAACGACCTCTTTCTTGGGGCGCAGCCAGACCCAGCGCACACCACGCCATTTTCTCGGTTGGCAACATAAACACGGCCCTGAGCCGGATTATATGCATTCTAGGGCTGCCTCATCCCAGCCGCCGCCGGGCCCGCGAGATAAACAAACACAACCCAAATCGTCGGAGCGAGAAAGGCACCGAAGGGAATAGCGGTCTGCGCCGCCAGGCGCGCGCCGCCCCTGCGGCGCCAAACGACTTCCGATACCATCACGAGCAAAAGCGCACTCGTGGCGGCAACAAACACCACCGCCAGCAGGCCCGCCGGACCCGTCCATGCCCCCGCCGCCGCGGCAAGTTTAACATCACCCAGTCCGAGACCATCGCGTCCGCGCAAGGTCCGGTACAGGATACGCAGTCCCATGAAACTTCCAAACCCGGCCAACATTGCAATGACATGCCCACCATCCGCAAGAGCCGTCGCACCGCTCCCACTGGCCAGTCCAAAACGCCCCGATGCCATGAGCCCGAGTGGAA